>DASRDS010000444.1:0-1283 GCA_035652495.1 Gemmatimonadaceae bacterium | reverse complement strand
GTCGACCAACGTTCCGAGCTGTTCGACGCAGCGAGGGTCACTACCTCTTTGTTGCGGCGCGTCATCATCGGTTCCCCCTAGGTGCGGGTGTAGACGATGAGTGCTCGTTACATCGTCTGCGTCTATGACCCGATCGCGGGTGCGACTCTCTCGTTCGACACATCGCCGTCGTTCTTCAACCGCGAGACGGCTTTCGCCTGGGCCGCTGCAAATCAAGACCTTGCCGATGGTGAGGGAATCGAGCTCTGCGTCCGCGACCTCAAGACCGGCAACTGGTGGCGACTCCGGAGGGAGCCCCTGCATTAGCTCGTGCGCCTAGGCGTCGGCGTTCCAGGATCGAGCTACCTGGGCGCACCGTGCAGGGATCGAGCCGTAGTCCACCGTGACAACGTACTAGCTCTTTGGGGTGTTTCTCTCTATGTACAAGTCACCGCCTGAGTGCTTGAAAAGCACGAGGCGAGAGCAAAAGCGTGATCCGTTCGCGCGTGGTTCATGCGCGCGGACGGTGTACCAAAGCCCTTCCTCCGTGTGTGCCCGAGTGCCCCTGACCTCAGCGCAGCGACGGGGGGCCCGGCGTGCGTTCTTTGCACGACGGGGAGTCGCGTAGCTGACGAGGGCACACAACTGTTCCTAGTGCGGCCCGCCGCCTAGCACGACCGCACCCGTGTCAAATCGCTGCGCGATTACGCTCGCGTCGCTCGCTTGACACGGGGCCCGCGTTGTCGTGCTGACACGGCGGCGAGCGGCGGACGAGAAAGCGTCCGCCGCCCACCATGCGGGCCGCATGATGCCCTACACTGCGACCAGGATTCGTCTCGGGCCTTCGGGCCAGACGCGCTATCGCCTAGACAACGACTCAGCGCGCCGGGGGGACGAGTCTTAGAGAGACCCCCGTTACTCGCATTCCGGGGGTCTTTCGTTTTTCTGCTTGACGTCCGGCGCGAGTGGTCCTATGCTGGGTGATGTCTAGGTGATGGTGAATGCGAGATGTCATCCGAGTTTGAGCTAGCGGGCAACCGCGCGGGGGGGCCGACCCGCCGTGAACGCGCAGCGCGCGGCGGGGCGGCGCGCGGGTGCCCTTGGCAATCGTCGGGGCTGACCCGTCCGACCGGGACAACGCGCGCACTGAGGAGCTGGCGCGAGTCGACCAACGTTCCGAGCTGTTCGACGCAGCGAGGGTCACTACCTCTTTGTTGCGGCGCGTCATCATCGGTTCCCCCTAGGTGCGGGTGTAGACGATGAGTGCTCGTTACATCGTCTGCGTCTATGACCCGATCGCGGGT
>DASRDS010000443.1:0-4648 GCA_035652495.1 Gemmatimonadaceae bacterium | reverse complement strand
TGCCGAACACATCAGCGGCCAACTCCCACTGGTCGGTCCGATCCAGCACGCCCGCATACCCGACGAGCAGACCCCAGACGGATGGCACACGTCCCGGCGTATCGTAGGTGAGGGCGGTCACGAGTGCGGTGAGCATCCGCTGCGTGACGCCGGGCGGCAGCATATCCACCAGGCTCCGGGCGGCACCGAGCTCGCCGAACGATGCGGACCGGCGAATGAACTTGCGGCGCCCCCAGCGATCGATGAGCCGCATGGCCTCGAGGCCGGCGCGCGGTGCATTTCCGGTCAGACCCTGGGCGCGGTATTCCTTAACGTTTTCTATGAATGCGTTATGCGGCGGTTCCGGCCAGAACGGCGTCAGACACGCGTGCCAGGCGACGGCCGGCAACGGGAATTGCGTGAGCTGGGCGCCGTCATCATCCTCGAGCTCCGCGGACGCGGGGACCCACTCGAACTCGAAGACGATATCGCCGTGGGCATCGCGCCGCCGGATGAACGCTCGCTCATATCCGTTGCAGCAGCGGGCGGCGTCGGCCTTGTCGGTCCAGCGGTGCTGATCAGGGCCTGAGCAGAGGTAAAATGCGTCCGTCGGGATCGGCTCCAGGGGCCACGGCTCTGGGATCCATTCCACCTGCCCCGCACCGACGCACACATCGGCCATGGCGCGAAGCTATCCTCAAAAGATCAAGGTGGCAAGATGATTAAAATGTGCAACTTAGACCGGTGACAATTGAGCCGGTGTGAGTTGAGCCGTGGTCGGATGGACCGTGGCCGTGGCCGTCATCCGAGCGTTCCGACAAGCGCGCGCATTGTCGCAGGAGCGTCTGGCCGATCTTGCCGAGCTCGACCGTACTGACCTCGGCGGGATAGAACGGGCGAAACGCCGTCCCACATTCAACGCCCTGGATGCGGAGCGGCCCGGCCATTGCCACTAGTGGGGGCCGTGGCAAAACCGCTCACGTGGAGATCGCTGAGACTCGGTCTGGTCGTGCTGGTCGGCATCGTTGTGATCCCGGTCGTCGTAATCTACGCGCCGGGCATCGGCCGCCCGACCACGGAACTCTACGTCGCCACGGACGATGCGACTGGCGTCATTCGAGGCACCGAGGTCTGGCTCAGAGGAGAGCGGATCGGAAAGGTCGAGGAGACCGCCCTTCGGCCCGTGAGCATTGACACGTCGCGGCGCGTGCTGGTGCGGGTCACGATCGAGCGCGATCTGGCACCACTGATCCGTCGCGACACCCGCGCGCAGATCCGCCCCGGCACGAGCATGCTCGGCACGCCCGTCGTCTATCTGTCGGGCGGAACGCCGAGCGCGCCCGCGCTACGGAACGGCGACACGCTCATCGCGCAACCGCAATCCGCGTTCGATGAGACACGCGCCGCGATCGCGATTGGTGTCGCTCAACTGCCCGCGCTGCAGGCGGACGTCGAATCCCTGACGACGCAACTGTTTTCAGACCGGGGAACGATCGGTGCGGTGAACACGCGCGAGCCGGGCGATCAGCGCGTCACCGTGCTCGACGCCCTCACGCGTGAGTTGCGAGGTCGGACTCGCGCGACCAAACCCGTCGCCGTCATCGACTCGGCGCGCGATGCCCTCAACACCGCATCGACACACGCGCTCGCGGCGACCGACTCACTCCGTCGGCTCATGACCCTCGCCGGTGGCACGCTCGATAAATTCGAATCGGACAGCGCGTTCATCGCCGCCATCCGCGGCACGCTCGCCGAGCTGGATACCACGCAGCGGTTGCTCACGACACCCGTCGGTACGCTGGGCCGCCTGCGCACCGATTCGGCGCTTCGCCACCAGGTGAAAGAGGCCTCGCGTCTCCGGCCGTTCTAGGTTATTTTCGGGCTTCCCCCCCTACAATTTTAATGTCTTCGAGTGACAGTCCGGCGGCCCCGGACGTTGTGTTGCCCCCAATGGACGTCGCGGGGCTCAGACGCCAATCGATCCTCGAGCTGCAGCGCATGGCCGAGAGTAAAGGCGTCCCGAGCGTGTCCGGCATGCGCAAGCAAGATCTCATCTTCAAGATCGAGCAGGCGCTGCTCCAGTCCGATGTGCCCCTGCGCGCGCACGGCGTGCTGGAGATCATGACGGAGGGCTATGGGTTCCTCCGCAGCCAGGAATGGAGCTACCTCTATAGCCCGGACGACGTGTACGTCTCACCGTCGCAGATCCGGCGGTTCGATCTCCGCACCGGCGATACCATCGACGGCCAGGTCCGGCCGCCGAAGGAGTGGGAGCGGTACCTGGCGTTGCTCCGCGTCGAGTCCGTCAACGGCCTCGATTCGGAGGCGATTCCCAAGGATCGGCCGCAGTACGACAATCTTCGGCCGCGCTACCCCGACCGCCGCATTCGGCTCGAAACGAAGAGTGGCGATCTCAGCATGCGGGTGGTCGACATTTTGGCACCCGTTGGCAAAGGTCAACGCGGCCTGATCGTCGCTCCACCTCGCGCTGGCAAGACGATTCTTTTGCAGAAGATGGCGAATGCCATCGTCGAGAATCACCCGGAAATTGTGCTGATCGTCCTCCTCATCGATGAGCGTCCGGAAGAAGTCACCGATTTCTTGGCAAATGTCCCTTCGGCGGAAGTGGTCGCATCAACGTTCGACGAGACGGCAGATCGTCACGTGCAAGTCGCTGACATGGTCATTGAGAAAGCCAAGCGACAAGTAGAAGCCGGCAAAGATGTCGTGATCCTGCTGGACTCCATTACCCGCCTCGCACGTGCACACAACACAATCGTACCGCACTCGGGCAAAATTCTCTCGGGCGGTGTAGACGCGCAGGCGCTCCACAAACCAAAACATTTCTTCGGCGCAGCGAGAAATGTTGATGGTGGTGGGTCGCTCACGATCATTGCGACAGCCCTAGTCGAAACAGGATCACGCATGGACGAGGTGATCTTCGAAGAGTTCAAAGGCACCGGCAACATGGAGCTCGTCTTAGATCGCAAAGTCGCCGACAAGCGCATATTCCCGGCGATCGACATCGGCCGCTCTGGCACGCGCAAAGAAGAGCTCCTCCTGACGCCAGAGGAAATCAATCGCGTATTCCTGCTCCGCAATTTCCTCGGCGACATGCCGGAAGATGAAGCCGTGCTGTTCCTGCTGACTCGCATGGCCCGCACAAAGACGAACCGCGAGTTCTTTATCAGTATGGCCCAGGGTCAGTGAACGGAGTGAAGCGCTGGCTCGCGATCGACTATGGCGAGCGTCGCATTGGCTTGGCGGTCAGTGACCCGTCCGGCACGATCGCCTCACCCGCGGGTGTCATCATTCGACGCCCGGGTAAACGACCGCCCGTGGCCGAGCTGGCTCGCCAGGCGGCTGACCTCGGCGCCACCGGAGTCGTCATGGGATTACCGCTCGACGGCGACGGCGAGGAGACTCCGCGCTCGGCCGAGGTTCGCGCGCTCGGCGCGAAGCTCGAGGAGCGGACCGGGTTGCCCGTCCGTTATGTTGACGAACGGTACACGAGCGCGGCGGCACTGCGCGCCGTGCGCGAGCTGGGCGGATCCACCAAGGGACGCAAGGGTGACGTTGACGCGTTGGCTGCCACGGTTCTCCTTCAACATGCGCTGGGGCTTCCTTAGCCTCATTGTCGTGCTGTGCGCATGTGGGGAGCGCACGACCGACGAGAAGCGCGTGCTGATCCCGCCGGGGTCGACGTTCCGCGCGGCGGCCGAGTCGCTGGCCGCGGAGCATGTCGTGTCGTCACCGCGTCTCTTTCGCATCTACGCGAAACTGACCCATCAGGATCGGGCGATCAAACCCGGTACCTATGTGCTGCCAAAGGGCAGCTCATGGGGATCGACGCTCGATGCGCTCACGCATGGGCGTGGATTGGTGCATACCGTCACGATCCCTGAGGGTTGGGAAGTCGCCGAGATCGGCCCGGCGCTGACGCACGCGCTGGGAGTATCGGCGGATTCGGTGACGGACGCGCTGCGCGACAGCGCGCTGCGGGCCGAGGTGAATGCGCCGGACGAGGCGGAGACACTCGAAGGGTATCTGTTCCCGGACACGTACCAGTTCCCGGATGGTACGACCGCGCATCAGGCGATCACCGAGATGGTCCACGAGTTCGAGCATGCGTGGAAGCCCGAGTGGAACGCGAAGCTCGATTCGTTGGGGCTGACCCGGCATCAGGCCGTCACGCTCGCGTCGATCGTCGAGAAGGAGGCGCGCGTCGACGATGAGCGGCCGATCATCGCGGCTGTCTATCTCAACCGGCTGCAGAAGCACATGCCGTTGCAGGCCGATCCGACCGTCCAGTACGCACTCGGGCATCACGTCGAGCGGGTGCACTACAAGGACCTCGGGGTCAACTCGCCGTATAACACGTACAAGCATCCCGGGTTGCCGCCTGGGCCCATCGCATCGCCTGGCGCGGCGAGCTTGTATGCGGTCGTGGTGCCGGCGCAGGTGCCGTATCTCTACTTCGTCGCGCGGCCCGACGGGCATCATGAGTTTAGCGAGACGTTCTCCGAGCATAAGGAGGCGCGACGGTCGATCTCACGCTGATCGCGATCACCGACGATCTGCGTGACGGTCGGGACGGCCTCATCGCTCGGGCTCAGGCGGCCGTGCGAGGGGGCGCTACCGTCGTGCAACTCCGGCTCAAGCAGGCTGA
>DASRDS010000442.1:0-9417 GCA_035652495.1 Gemmatimonadaceae bacterium | reverse complement strand
TCCGTTCAGCGCGTCGGCGATCCCCTTGCCCGCGGCGCGCGGATGCGGCGTCTCGACCTCGACCGCCTGACCCGCGAGCACCTGCAGCCGCCGCGCGGCCCGGTGCAGGCTGTCGCCTTCTGGCATATCGTCAGCGTAGATCGTAGGTCTGCTGAGAAGCCCTGCTAAATGCGGGGCTTCTCTCGTTCTTCAGTAGCGATGTAAACGCGGATGTAAACCGCGTCCGCTACTCGTCCGCGCTGAGCAGCCCCGCACGCGCGAGGAGACGGCCTTCGAGGAACTGCCTCTCCTCGCGCGCCGTTCGAGGCGGGTTCGCGATCGCCTCAAGATCAAGACGCCCATCGGCGTCTGCGAACAGCTCGATCGCCTCTCTCTTGATGCGCAGCACCTCGTCCGCGGATCGCCGCTTGACGAGCCAAGCAAGGATCGTTGTGGCGCGGACAAGACGCGCACGGAAATCCGGTATCCCGCTCACACGCTCCCAGAAGTCGTCGGAGCGAAGGACGGTGATGTCGGAGTGCTCGCGCATCCTCTCCGTCTTCGCGCGTCCCGCGAGTACCGCAATGTTCAGCTCGACCCGCTGCCGATGCCCTCGAAGCGGGCGCGCTCCGCGCCGGAGAGCTTCGATGTCGCTCCGCCGACCCCCGGCATTCTTCGTGTTCGGGGACGACTGAATCGCGTAGAGCTGAACGGTTCCGTCCGTGTCTGTCACTTGAAGGTCAACTCCGCTTCCTGGCTTGATGCCGCCGCTCACGAGCCGCGCAACCTCTTCCAGCCAGGTGCCGATGTGACCCTCGATTGCGGAAGTCTCCTTGTCCTTAAGAACCTGATCCGCCCACTCCTCCACTGTCTCAACCCCCCGCACCGTGTAGATCATCGGGTTCCGTTTTGCGAGGTCGCGGCCGTGCAGCCGCGTCAGGTTCTCGGCAAGGGGCCTAGCCACAAAGTCGTCAAACGCCTGGACGATCTGATCCGTGACCCGCTGAGACAGCCCGAGAGCAGCTCTCACCGCCGGGACGATCGCGGTGCGAGGGATCGGCGCAAGCAGCTCGCTGACGATGTCGGCCTGAACCTTCTCCTCGTCGCTCGTCACATTGCGGATTGTCAGCAGGAATGTTCCAGGATGCAAGAGATCAAGCGTCAGACGGGATACGACAAGGCGACCATCCTCGCGCGCGCCCCCAACAAAAACCGAAGAGTTCGTTCTCGTCTGAGCGACTAATCACGCCGAGCGCTTGCGATCCGAAGTGGTGGGCGTCTCCACTGGGATGGGGCCTCCCGGAAGCGGAAGTAGCGAAGCGGCATGCCCGGGGACGGTCGCCTGTTTCCTTCGCGTTTCCACATTCGCTCGCGGGCAGCGTTCTGATTGACGGGGGCGTCACCTACTTACTTGGCACGTAGGCCGCCGGTTGCGGTCGGCACGGCCATGCGCCCCGGGACGAGCGTCGGCGCGGTATTACCTCGTCTTCTCCCGCCCGCAGCTCGACCGGTGTTGGCCGCCGCGGGCGTCTTTGGAGAACCA
The DNA here is from genome assembly GCA_035652495.1 of Gemmatimonadaceae bacterium. Lineage (GTDB taxonomy): Bacteria > Gemmatimonadota > Gemmatimonadetes > Gemmatimonadales > Gemmatimonadaceae > DASRDS01. The sequence continues at coordinate 7,895 of DASRDS010000442.1, read as the reverse complement.
GCAACTCCGAGGGGCCGCAACACGTTGCGGTCTCCTCGTCTCCATCATTGGCTCTAGGGGTCGTTTCTCGCGATGACCACGACCCGTCAGCGTCGCCTTCGTTGCAAACGCCCGGCCCGGAAACTGGGTGAATCCGGGTCGCCGCTACCCATCAGCCGCGCCCTGTTTTCTGCGTGGGAAACGCTCGGAAGCGAGACCGGGCATGTTAAAGCGGCGGCGCGTGAAGAGACTAGATCCCACCGCCCGAATCCGCGCCAGGAAACGACGACCGGGCGACTACTTCAGCTCGTCCACGAAGACTTGGTAGAGCTCCCGCACCCGCTCCAAGATCGAATCCATCGTTTCGAGAAGCGGCACATTCTGGAGCGTGTAGCTGTCTAAGAGGTCAACGCGGTACTGAACGCGGATCTCGACGGTCTCTTGACGCCGTAGCCGTAGCAGCGGTTCGGGCCCGTCAGAGGTGATACCGACGCGGATGAGGACGCCGTCGTCCTCTAGGAAGTCGGACGGAACGGTGTACTGGTTTGCGACGGTCGCGATGTCACGGACGGGCACGAAGTTAAACCCGATCGCCTGTATGGCAGCGGGTGTTGCGTGGAGTACGGAGTGTTTGTCGATGTTCGAGAGCCGGTGGAGGATTGCCAGCGGGTCGTCGATCGTCGCGAAGATCCACTTGCGTCCGTGCAGGTCGGGGCGGTGGTACGGCTGGAACGTCTCGATGATCTCGCGATGCCGGACGCTTGCGTTCCGAATGCCTCTGTGCGCTTCGCGTTCCCACGCAAACGGTGAGAGCGCGATCGGGAACTGCGTGTATTCGTCCCGGCCGCCGTTGTTCTCCAGGACGATCACATAGGCGAGGTGGTCGAGCGCCGACCGCGCGTTGTGGGCGAAGTCTCCGAGCACGATTGCCCAGGTGGGAGGAACCGGTTCTAGGAACCTGACCCGGAAGACGTACTCCTCGGGCGGCCCCGCTTCGTACACGCCGTACACCTCGTACGGGTGCCGCGCAAACCACGCACCGATATCGGCTCGGAGCGCGTCTGCGTGTTCTTGCGCGCGGTTGAGCTTCAGTCGGACGCCGTGAAGCTTGTGGAGGTGTCCGTGCAGGGGACGCCGTTTCGGCTCCGAGGCTGACACACCTAATCCCCGGCGTCTTTTGCGGCCGAGAGCGCGCTTCGACACGCCGATTCGCCAAGGTCTCGATTCGAGAGGCGTCGCGTACCGGCAATCTCCTCGAAGCAGGCGTACGGGCCGTCTCCCTGGCGACAAATGAAACGCTGCGCGGTCTCGTCGGGCGATATGACCTTCGTGCATCGACCGACGGCCGCTCCGTCTGGGTTCATGACGGTGCTCTGCACACGCCACGGCTTCGAACCGCAGGCGACAGCAAGGCTGAGGCTGGCAACTGTGAGGAACGTGAGTGGGCGTATCACGCGGCGGATAATGGCGCAGTTCTGGCGCGATGGAAAGACCATCGTTCCATGCCGTTGACCGTCGCAGCTCTCGTCCGACGATGCGGGAAAACCATCGTCATCATCGTCACCGATCGTCATGGCGCGGATGGGTTCAATCCATTATTCGCCCTTTCGATTCACTGTTCCTCATTCTGTTGAGCTAGCCGACGCGTTTCCTACTGTGTCTACAGGAACGACAACAGGAGGAAGAACTTTGTACGCAGTTGGTTCATCGAAGGCGCAACTCACGGTCGTGATTGATCGCGAGGTGTACGAGGCGCTTGCCGAGCGCGCGAAGCAGACGGAGGAACGGACGCTTGCGGCGGAGGTTCGTGTCGCGCTGCGCCGCTACTTGGAGGACGCGCGATGACTCGCGGTGTGGATTGGCGCGGGGACGTGTCGCAGGGCGAGGAGGTGGCAGTCGTGCTGCCGCGTCGGGCGCTCGAAGTTCTCGCTGGGTTCGAGCCGTCGAAAGCGGCTGAGTTGAATGATGCGCAGGCGCTTCTCCGCGCCGCGTTGGAAGTGGCGTAAATGGCCGACTTCGACGCGAGAGAGATTCAGCCGTTCGCGACAGGTGAACTGGCGGAGCGCGACGCGAAGAAGCTTCGGCCGTTCGCGACGACGTTCGGGCCGACGAAGCCGACCGCGACGGTGCGGGCGAGTGCGAACCCGCCGGATGAAACGATCGGCGGCTCGGGTGTTGGGCCGCAGTCGTTCGGGCCGGGTGGCCCTGGGGCGAAGCGGAAGGCAAGCGGCGCGGATCGTCAGACCGGGCCCGAGACGAGCGGGCAGGACGACTGATGGCCGGCTACGAGGATCTGGCGGGCGGTGCTGCGGAGCAGTTCTCGCAGCTCGTCCGCGGTGGCTCGAAGCGCCGCGCGAAGTCGGAGGGTGAGCCGAGTGGCGACCAGCCGACCACCTTCAACGCGATTGTCGAGATCGTCGGCCGCAGGCTGACGATTGAGCTAGGGGAGGAACAGTGAACGATCCCTTGCAGGGCTTCACCTCCGGCGCGCTGCGCGTGCTGCCACGGCGGCACGAGCGACCGTTGCCGACTCGGCGTGAGGGCGACACGGTCGCGGAGGCGACCGCAGAGTTCGCGGCGCATCTGGAGACCGCGGAGGGCGAGGCCGAACTCTTCGCTCGCACAATCCAGCACGCAGTCGGGATGAGCGAGAAGGGCTCGCCGCAGTACGAGCGCGACCAGCGCCGACTGCGGCAAACACGGATCGAGGAGCGTGCGCGGCTCGCGGAGCGTGCCCGCGAGGAGCGGGAGCGCGCGCTCGACGCACACCGCGAGTGGCTCGCCTCCGAGGCAGGAGAGGCCGCCCAGGAGCGCAACCGCCGCGCCGCGCTCGATGCCTGGCTCGCCGCCCAGGACGACGACGTGGACGACGACGAGTTCGCGGACGACGACGATCCCTTCGGTGGCCCCGTGTGGCCCTGATCGAGGCACGAAGCTACAGGAGGCCCGAGCCCGACCACCCGCGGGCGGCCTTCCTGATCCACGAGGGCCGCCGCTGGGCGCAACGGCACGACCTACACCTACCGGACGACCTCGCGCTGGAAGTCGGCTACACGCTCCTCTTCCAGCCGCCGGTCAACCTCGTGCAGGTCTACGACGCGCTCGGCGTCAACTACGTGCTCGCGGAGGGAACGAAGGGACAGATGCATCCCGTCCGTGTCGAGGAGACGGCGGAGACCACCGAAACGGCCACAACCGGCGACGCGGCGACACCGGCGAAGTCGGCCAAGATTGCCGTCCGGATGACCGAGGAGGAACGGGTGCAGTTGGAGCGCGCCGCGAAGGTGCGCGGCGTCCCGGTCTCCTCGCTTCTACGCGAGTTGACGTTTCGAGCACTTGCAGGTGAGGAGGCGCTCTCAGCCTCGAAGAAGTGGGGCGGTATCGGCACCCTCCCGAACGTGCTCCGACGCACGGCCCACTCGGGCGCGACACAGCCCTAACACGTTGCGCTCCTCGGCGCGCACGCCGCAACGAACCGCCGGTTGCGCCTCGCGCTTCGTCACATGTCGCGGCCACGGTCGGCGCGTCGTCGAGCGTGGCGGGGCCCTGTCGCTGCCCCTGACGGACTCCTAGACGCTCTCCCAGCCGGGCCGCAACATGTTACGGCCCCCCTCTCGCGGCGTTCAGGCGCGCATGGGGACAACGTCCGACCCTCATGCCAAGATCACGCAATGCTCTCGGGCACGCTCTTGATTACGGGTTACGGCGTCGGCTAATGCCACGCAGGCCCTCCCCGATCAAGCACGGAACACGCGGAGCTTTCCAGCGTGGCTGTCGGTGCGAGGCCTGTCGGGCAGAAGCCGCCTACTACATGAGGCTCTACAGGCAGCGCCGTCGAAGCGCTGAGCTACTTGAACAGGACGCACGTGCGCTTGAACGCCGTGCCGCCGAGCTGCGCGCACTCGCGCAGAGGGTGAGCGCCGCGTGACCACGGAACAGGCCCTTGAGAGGGTGCGGCACACGCTTCGCGAGCATGGGCTGGATCCCGATTGTCCCCCGATCGTCGCTTCGCGTCCGATGAGCGAGGCCGCCTGGCTCGCGCTCAGAAGCGTGAGCAAGATGAGCGCCAAGCGCGGCCTGCCGATGATCGTGAGGCAGCCACGGGCTATGCGGCGGTCTCATTCTCAATCGGTCTCTCCGCGTAGGCCCTCGCGCGCACGGCACCCGCGGGCGGCTCGCCACCGGGTTGCACGCCGCCGCGCTCGCCCACCGTCCCGATCCGACGACGGCCCCTCACCATCTAAAGCCCTAGCCCCTGTAGGTGCGCGGTGACCGTGCCGCGCGACCCTCATCAGCCGATGCTCTTCGAGCATTGGTACTTCTTGCGCCGCGACTACCGCGACACGACGCGCCTGGACGTGGCGTTTCGTCTCGCGAAGGACGTGGAGACCTGTGCGGCAATCCTCGCGGGCCTGGCGGTCGCTCGGGAGCGGCTGGATCCCGACGGGCTCACGTGGGCGATGGAGCCGAGCTACGTGCAGCTCCTCGCCCCGATTGAAGCCGCAGGCGTCGAGGTGATCGGGTGAACCAGGCGACGGCAATCGTGGATGCGGCCATTGCGGTCGAGGGCGTGGAGTTCTTCAGCACACCCGACCACGAGCCGTACGCACTCATCCCTCTCGGGGATCACCGCGAATGCTGGCCCCTCGGTTCCGCCGCGTTCCGGCGCTGGGTCGAACGGCGCTACTACCAGGACGCGCACAAGGTGGCGAACCGACAGTCGATTCGGGAGGCCCTTGATCTCCTCGAAGGCATGGCGTCGTTCGATGGCGTGCAGCAGCAGGTTCATGTTCGACTGGCCGAAGCGAACGGTGAGATCTGGGTCGATCTCGCAGACGACTACTGGCAAGCGGTGAGGGTGACGAGCGCAGGGTGGGACGTTGTCCACAATCCTCCGGTTCGTTTCCGGCGGGCGAACGGAATGCTGCCGCTCCCCTGTCCCGAGCGCGGAGGCAACATCGACGCCCTGCGGGAGTTCGTGAACGTCACGGACGACGACTGGACGCTCTTCCTGGCCTGGGTGATCGGGGCGCTTCGTCCGAGAGGGCCGTATCCGATTCTCATTCTGCACGGCGAGCAGGGATCCGCGAAGAGCACCGTTTCGAGGATTGCGAGGGCCCTGGTTGACCCGAACGTAGCCCCGGCGAGACGGGCACCGAAGAACGCGGAGGACGTGATCGTCGCCGCGCGGAACGGACAGGTTGTCGCGTATGACAACGTCTCGTTCCTGAATCAGGATCTCTCGGACGATCTTGCCCGGCTCGCGACCGGCGCTGGGTTTGGCACGAGGCAGCTCTACACGAACCTCGACGAAGTGATCGTCCAGGTGGCTCGCCCAATCGTCCTGAACAGCATCACGGAGGTCGCGACACGTGGTGACCTGGTGGACAGGGGCATCGTCCTGAGCCTTCCGAAGATCCCGACCTACCAAGCAGAGGAGATCTTCTGGAGGAAGTTCGACGCCGCCCACCCCGCGATCTTCGGGGCGCTGCTAGATGCCCTTGTCCTCGGGCTGAGGAACCTCCCCTCGACAATGGCACCGAATACGCGTATGGCCGATTTCGCCCGGTGGGTCACCGCCGCCGAGCCGGGGATGGGCGGGGCCGCGGGGACGTTCGCCCAGCGCTACCGGCGCAACAAGTCAAGCGCCGTGGACGTGGTGCTCGAAGAGTCGCTAATCGCGGCACCGGTAATAGAGCTAGCCGCCTCGGGTTTTGCCGGAACAGCATCCGAACTGCGGGCCCGGCTTGAGGAACTCGTGCCCGATGAGGTGAGGAAACGGCGGGAATGGCCCGCCCGGCCGAACAGGCTTTCGGGTGAGCTGCGCCGTATCGCTCCCGCGCTCCGACAGAAGGGCATCGAGGTCAACTGGCCGAATCGTACGACCACTCGCCGGATGATCGAGATCCACATGCTTGGTGACGGTCATGACGGTCATGACGGTGGATCGCCTGGGTTGTCAGACGGTGCGCCCGAGAGTCATGACGCCCTTCCGACGGGCCGCGATGAAATGAGCGATGAGGAAGTCGTCCGGCAGTTCGCCCACTGGTACCCAGGCAAGCACGACCCGGAGCCAACAATCGCGCAGATGCGACAGCTCGTTGTCGACTGCATCGCAACCGAAAAGGCAATGGGTGGTCGATGACGGTTCGCGGGAACCTCACTGTCACGTTTCCCGCGGAGTCGGTGGACGAGATCGTGGAGCACGTGACCGCGCGCGTGCTCGCGCAGCTCGACTCGCGTTCGCCGTGGATGACGCGGAAGGAAGCCGCCGCCTACCTCCGCCTGCCGATCTCGCGTCTGGAGAAGGATCGCGCCATTCCGAGCCACCGCGACGGTGGGCGCGTTCTCTACAACCGGAGAGAGCTAGACGACTACTTCCTCTCACTCGGCCCTTGCGGCGCGTGAGCGGCGGTCTATGCTCCGGGTGACAACGCAAACGGGCGGGCACCGCGCTAACGGCCCCGCCCCGGCACCAGGAGGGAAGTCCTGATGCAAGAGAAGCCTAGTAGGGCTCCACGGCGGGTTAAGACGAAGGCCCCCGGCGTGTACCGCAGCTCCTCCGGGAAGTACGAAGTCCAGTTCCGGGACTCGGACGGGCGGCTGCGGTTCAAGACGATGGACGGCTCCTTCGAGGACGCGAAGCAGCTTCGCGCCGAGCTGACGACCAAGGTTCGGAAGGGCGAGCTTGTCCGACCTACCCGCGCAACCTTCGGGGAGTACGCGGAGGCGTGGCTCGCGGGACTCGACCGAAGGCCGAACACGCTCAGTACGTACCGGTACGCGCTCGACCGGCACCTCCTCCCTCGCTTCAAGCGGCGCAGGCTGACCGAGATCCAGCCGGACGATCTTCGCCGGATGGTGGTCGAGATGAAGCGGGACGGGTTCTCGGCCGCGACGACCGGATCTGCCTTGAACGTCCTAGCCGGGATCATGAAGCGGGCGGTTAGGGAGGGACAGCTCGCCTCCTCCCCGCTCGCGCGCCTCGATGCGCACGACAGGCCGAAGCCCGGGAAGGCGGACAGGCGCATCCTCTCCGAGACCGAGATCACCGCCGTCCTCGCGAGGGCCGGACGGCACAGACCGCTGATCGCCGTGCTGATCTTCGCGGGCTTGCGGATGGGAGAGGCGCTCGGCCTTCGCTGGGAGAACATCGACTTCGACCAGGGGTTCATCCGGGTGCGAAAACAGCTCGACCGCAGACGGCAGCTCGTGGAGCCGAAGACGGACAGCTCCGTCCGGGACGTAGTGCTCCTCCCGGAGCTGGCAGGCGTTCTGCGGCAGCATCGTCTCGCGTCGCGCTTCTCCGCCGACTCCGACTTCGTCTTCCCCTCCCCGGAGGGGCGCGGGCGCGATCACACCTCGGCGTCCAGCGGGATCGAGGGTTCGCTACGGCGGGCTGGACTCGCGGGCGCGGGCATCACGGCCCACACGTTCCGGCACACCTTCGCGTCCATGCTGATCGTCGGCCTGAAGATCGACCCCGCCCGGGTCTCGAAGCAGCTCGGACACGCGAAGGTCTCGATCACCCTGGACACGTACACGCACCTCTTCGAGCAGGCCCGCCACTCCGACGAGCTGCGGGCAGCCGTGAGCGAGCGTTACGGGCACCTCCTCGATGGAAACGTGATGTCAACCACCGGCCGAAACCAGCCGCAGCTCCGGGCGGTCGAGTCGGCGTAACCACGAGGTCTTCCGGCCAGATGAAGTCAGGCGAAACCGGAATCGACTAACGTCAGCGTAGATGGGCATTCTCTGAGACTGTGACCGCAGGCCTGAACATCGCGGCGCTCGCGCAACGCACCGGGGTCGCTCCCGACACCCTCAGGAAGTGGGAGCAGCGCTACCGGATCCTCCAGCCGACCCGCACGGCGGGCGGGCAGCGGCGCTACTCGGAGCGCGACGTCGCGCGGGTC
>DASRDS010000441.1:0-4427 GCA_035652495.1 Gemmatimonadaceae bacterium | reverse complement strand
CGACATCTATGCGCTCGGCCTCGTGACCTTCGTCATGGTCACGGGCAAGCTGCCCTTCCCGAGCGATACGGCGCAGGAAGCGATGCTCATGCGCCTCATGGAAAAGCCGAAAACGCTCGCGGAGATGCGGCCCGACATTACCTGGCCGCCCGAGTTGCAGGCGGTTTTCGACAAGGTGCTGGCGCGCGATATGACGCAGCGCTACGCGGTCGCCGCCGACTTCGGCGCCGATCTCGTACGCGCCACGCAGGGCGGTGACGTGCCGGTGCCACGAACGAGCCCGTACGCCTCGGTCACGACGGCGATGGACGCGCCGACGCCGCCCAAGGCGGCGCCGCTGACCGTGCCCATGACGCGGGTGGCTCCGGCGGCCGAGCCCTCGACGCTCCCGCGCGGACCGGGCGCCGCCGAGCCCCCATCCGCGCCGCCCCCTTCAGCCCGCACCGCCAAACGCACGGGGCTCATGGTCGGCATCAGCGCTGGCGCGCTCATCTTGGCCGGTGGCACGGCGTTCGTTTTGGCGAGCAATCGCGCACCGTCCAAACCGGCCGGTCCCCCGGCCGGGGACACGACCTCGCACGTCGTAATTACGCCGCCCCCCACCAATCCGGCGCGTGACTCGGCGACGCCCGCCATCGATAAGTCTACTGGCAGCACTAAGGGGAAGACTCCGAAATTACCGTCGCATCGCGATTCGGCGATCGTCCAGGGGCCAGCCCCGGGCACCACCAAATCGATATCGGCCGCGCTCACGCGACTCGACTCACTCAGCGACCATGAACCCCGGGCAGCCTTGACGCTTTTCGACTCACTATATCCGCGCCTCGACCGGTCAGGTAAGGCCGCGGCGTTGTTCGATAAGGGACACGCACTCGGAAACCTCGGCAGCATCAAAGAAGCTTGCGACGTGGTGCGGGACGACTCCGTCAAATTCGCGACTGGGACGACCTCACAAAGAGCGGTCAACGCGTTCCTCTCGGGGGCGTGCCAACAGTGACCGAGCCGACGGTCGTCGTCCACGTCTACGGCGTCACGGACGTCGGCCGCACGCGCGACCACAACGAGGACGCATTCCTCGTCGCCGATCTCGAGAACGCCAAACCCATCACGTTCTCGTCCGAGCAGACGCACGTGCCGGGCGAGCACGGTGCCCTGTTCATGGTCGCCGATGGCATGGGCGGCGCCGCCGCGGGCGAGATCGCGAGCTCGATGGCGGTCGAGGTCATCCTGACCGAGCTCCGCGGCCGGTGGACGGCGGGCCCGGGAACGGACCCGAAAAGCTTCGCGGCGACCCTGCACGATGCGACCGAGGTCGCGAACGATCGGATCCACGAGTACGCGTCCGATCATCCGGAAAATCGCGGCATGGGCACGACGGCCACGATCGCCGGCATCCTGGGCGACACGCTGTACATCGCGCAGGTCGGCGACAGCCGGGCGTATCTCGTCCGCGAAGGCGAGGCGAGACAGTTGACCAAGGACCAGTCGCTGATGCAGCGACTGATCGAAGCGGGCGAAATCACGGCCGAAGAGGCCGAGGTGAGCGAGCGCCGCAACATTATCCTCCAGGCGCTCGGACCTGAGGCCAACATCAAGGTCGACATCACCCATCAGCAGCTTCGCCGGGGCGACGTGCTGGTTCTCTGTAGCGACGGATTGTCAGGGGTGGTCCGCGATCACGAGATCGCGCGCGTCGCGCGCGAGACGAACGATCTGGTGAGCCTCTGTAATCAACTCATCGACCTCGCCAACGAGAGCGGTGGACCGGACAACATCACGGTCGTCGCGGCGCGGTTCGATGGCGAGGGCCTCCAGCCCCCGTCCGCCGATGACGAAGTCGGGCACCAGGCGTTCGCCGTGGGCGAGGCGACACCCGTCACGGCCCATCCGGCCATCGATCCCGCATCCCCGCCGCCCAATGCGCATGCCGACGAGCTGGCGAATGTCCTGAGTGCCGCGCCGCCCGCGGCGGACCCGAGCCTCTTCCCCGCGCTGCAGCCGACCGGGGTGCGTCGGGCGCTGACCCCCGCCGACATCGAGGCGGCGCGGGCGGCGATGGAGCAAGCGGCACCGCCCAAAGGTCGCAAGCGGCGGGCGGCCGTGTTGGTGATCGCCGTCGCGGCGATCGCGGTCCTTGTCTTTGGATTGCTCGCGTATCTCCGAGCCAAATAAGGCCCGCGCCCGATGCGCATCGTCCTCCAGGTTCTGACGGGCGCGAAAAGCGGGCACGTCGCGCGCTACGACGGACGACGCGTCCAGCGCCTCCGCATCGGACGGCATCCGGCCAGCGACTTTCAGTTCGATCCGACGAAAGATCGCGATGTCTCGGGACGCCACGCGGAGATCGTCGGCACGAGCAACGGAACGAAGTTCACGATCCGCGATGTGGGCAGCACCAACGGCACGTGGGTGAACGGGGACCGTCTCGAGCGCGACCATGTTCTGGCGGACGGCGACGTCATCGCGTTCGGCGCCAGTGGTCCCCGCATCGAGTTTCATGTCGATCGGCGATTTCACTGGACGCGGCGACGCGTGTGGATGGCGGTCGGTGGCGGCGCGGGGTTCGCGGCCGGCATCATCGTCGCCTACTCGCTGACGCACCGCGCGGCCACAAAGCGGGAATCCGCGCTCGACGCCCTGCTCCGCAAGAGCGACAGCGTCAACGCCGTGCTGTCGGCCACCGCGCGGAACGCGAATGACCGGGCGTCAGGGCTCGATACCGCGCTCGCGTCAGCCAAGCAGGAGAGCGCGTCGTTGCGGACGCGGCTCGCGGCCGAGCGCCGCGGCAGCGCCGCGGCGGCGGCGGACATTCAGGAGCTCAAGCACGCCGAGTCGCGCGAGCAGATGCTGGCAAATGCCTCGCGCGTCGACTACGCGAAGATCGCGAAGTCGAAGGGGCCCGCGGTGACGCTGATCGCGGTGGAGATGCCGGACGGACACGCGTTCACCGGCACCGGCTTCTCGATCTCGACGACGGGGGTCATCGTCACGAACCGGCACCTCGTGCGCGCGGATGACGGGACGGCCGCGCAGCGCATGCTGCTCATGTTCTCGGACACGAAGCGCTGGGTGCCGGCGCACGTGGTGAAGGTCTCGTCGGATGCGGACCTCGCGTTCTTGCAGATCGATGAGGCCGGGACATATCCGGCGGTCACGGCGCCCTCGGCGACCGCGAAAGCGCCGGCCGTGGGCGCTCCGGCCGCGATCATCGGGTACCCCCTCGGCATCACGACGCCGATGGAAGGCAGCGGGATGGAGATCACCGCGCGATCGACGCTGGCCGCCGGCACCTTGAGCAAGGTGCTGGACGACGTCATTCAGATGGACGCCTACGCGGGCGAGGGGTCGAGCGGCAGCCCGGTTTTCGACGCCAATGGGAACGTCATCGGCGTCGTCTACGGCGGCGCTCGCGAGGCCGCCGGTCGGATCGTGTACGCCGTACCCGCGACGGTGCTCGCTCGCGAGCTACCCTAGTTGCCGTCGTTCACTTCCCACTTGTCCGACACACCGCCGGTCGTGCACGTCCACGTGCCCTGACCGAACTTCGGGGCATCATTGGCCAGCTGGCCGATGTAGGTCGCCCCGCCGGTGTTGCCGCTGATCGGGCACGGCCCCGTGAACGACACCTGGCCCGTGCTGTCCGTGACCGTCCCCGCGAACCCGGCCGGGTTGCTGGTGATCACGCCGTTCGTGACGATGAACTGCGCGACGTTGCTGTTGGACTGTTCGGTGCCGTTGTTGTCGATCTGGTAACTGTAGCTGTACGTCCCATCGAACGTCGCGATTCCCGACCCCGACGTTGACGACGAGCCGGCGGTAGTCGGGTCATCGAGACCCGGGATGTTGCATCCGGCGAGCACCAGCACCACGACTATGAGTGTCTTTTTCATGCCCCTCTGACGAGAGGGTACAGCCGCCGTCACATAGCCGCGCGTTTGAGCCAGCGGGCGGCGGCGTTTTGCATCGTTCGGTCACCGCCCCAGGCGGAGATCACGTTCGGCGCGCCGGTCAGCGCGGCCGCCCACCGTGGCGGACCGAATTGGATCACGAGCGCGGGTTTTGCATCGGCGACGGTGGCCAATGTCTCCGGCGTGTATCCAACGCGTCCACGATTCGCCGTGACATCGCCGAAGAGCGCGACGATGCGCGTACCGTTGTCGGAGAACCGGACGCCGGCGTTCTGCATCGACGTCGCAAAGACATTGTTATGCGTCGCGCGACCATCGTCATCGATGACCATGAGATCGATGGTGCCGGTGAACCGCGGCACTGACCCGCGCACGACGTGAATCACGCGCTCGGCGAGCTGATCGCCCCACGCGAGATCGGTGAGCGACGGACGCCGATATTCGTTCGGCGGCGACGCCCACTGCGCCCACTTGAGTCGCCGGCGCAGCGACTGATGCAACCGCTCGTCATCGAACCGC
>DASRDS010000440.1:0-9392 GCA_035652495.1 Gemmatimonadaceae bacterium | reverse complement strand
TACGGCTACGGCCTCTTCACCGGCGGACTCGGCGCCCACTATGGCGCCGAGCGCCTCGGATGCACGGTCGTCCCGATCTCAGGCGGCATGACGGAGCGGCAAGTCCAGCTGATCTCCGACTTCAAGCCGGACATCATTATGGTCACCCCGAGCTACATGCTGACGATCCTCGACGAATTCGTGCGACTCGGCGTGGACCCGGCCCGGAGCTCGTTGAAAATCGGCATATTCGGCGCCGAGCCGTGGACGAATGTCATGCGGCAAGAAATCGAGCGCGCCTTCAGTATGGACGCGGTGGATATCTATGGCCTGTCCGAGGTCATGGGCCCAGGTGTGGCGCAGGAGTTCGCCGAGACGAAGGATGGGCTGCACATCTGGGAGGATCACTTCTATCCCGAAATCGTGGACCCGGTGACGGGCACACCGCTGCCCGATGGCGAGCTGGGCGAATTGGTGTTCACGTCGCTCACGAAAGAGGCGATGCCGGTGATCCGATACCGCACGCGAGACCTGACGCGCTTGCTGCCGGGCACCGCGCGTCCCGACATGCGACGGATGGAAAAAGTCACGGGACGCTCGGACGACATGATCATCGTCCGGGGCATCAACGTATTCCCGACCCAGATCGAGGCCGCCCTGCTCGCTCGGCGGTGGTGCGCGGGACATTTCGTTATCGAGGTGACGCGGCCCGGGCGGCTCGACGAAATGACGATCATGACCGAAGCGCGGCCCGATCACTGGGACGGCGCGGGACTGCGTGACGAAGCCCAGCGGCTCGCGGACTCGATCAAGAATACGATTGGCGTGACGAGTCGTGTTGTCATACAAGCGCCGGGAACCATCGAGCGGTCGACCGGCAAAGCGAAACGCGTCATCGATAGGCGCTGATCCTATGGACGTCAATCTCATCGACGGCACCTACGAATTATTTCGCCACTACTTCGCCGTGCCGGGCGACTACGGCGCCGTGCGTGGCGTGCTGGGGTCGATGCTCTATATGCTGGAAAACGGGACCACGCACATCGGCGTCGCGACGGATCACGTCATCGAGTCGTTTCGCAATGATCTCTACGCCGGATATAAGACAGGCGAAGGCGTCGAGCCGGCGCTGATGGCGCAGTTTCCAGTGCTCGAGGAGGGACTCGAAGCCATGGGCATGGTGGTGTGGGCCATGACGGACTTCGAGGCGGACGACGCGTTGGCCGCGGCGGCGGCAAAGGCGGCTCAAGATCCGAATGTAAGCCAGGTTCGCATCTGCACGCCGGATAAGGATCTCGCCCAGTGCGTCGTGGGCACGCGCGTCGTGCAAGTCGATCGGCGACGGAGCTTGGTGCGCGATGAGAGCGGCGTCGTGGAGAAGTTCGGTGTCTCGCCTACGTCGATTCCCGATTTCTTGGCCGTGGTCGGCGATACGGCTGATGGCTATCCCGGCATCGCCAAGTGGGGCGAGAAAGGGGCTGCCTCGGTGCTAGCTCGCTATCAGCATTTGGAGCAGATACCGAAGAATTGGCGAGACTGGCATCCGAGCATCAAGAAAGCCGAGGCGCTCGCCGAGAACTTGTTCGGCGCTTGGGATGATGCCTTGCTGTTTCGGACGCTGGCGACGCTGCGACTGGATGCGCCGGTTTTCGATTCGCTGGATACCTTGCGTTGGACCGGGCCACGCCCGGAGTTCGCTGCGTTCACCCAACGCATCCAGTCGCCGGATCTGTTACGCCGGGCCGAGGAACTCCACGTGCACGTACGTCCCTAAGCGTTCGTTGTAGGCCAGGTACCACCCGATGTGATCGGGATCCTCGTAGATCACGATATCATCGGAGTCCCATGCCCAGTCGCCACAGTAGCCGACATCATACGGCGCGACGCTGAACGCGAAGCCGCCGAAGAAGAATCGACTCGGTCCACCGCCGCCGAGACGCCAGACGTGCCGCGGGCCGAATCCACCCGAGAAGTGCCCGTGCTCCCACGGGTGATCCAGGTGATAGTGCGCATCACGCGGCCCCGTGTCGTGGCCGACCCACTGCCCATCGTCGTGGACGTGCGGCGCCGGTGGGTGTCCATCGTGATCGACGAAGTCGTGATTGTCCGCGTGCGCGCGCGGCGGCCCGTGATACGCGGGTGGCGCGTGCTCCGGCGCATGACCGTGTCCATGCTCCTGCGCCGCCGCGGGCATCGCGAGCGCGAGCATTGCGCTCGCAATGAAAACGCAATATGCGAGGTTCATACTGATCCATACATGCAACCGGCGCGCCAATACTACGATCGCGCGTGGTACTTGTTGAGTATGGCCAACGTACGGTCTATCGGGAGCGCTTCGGTTGTGTGTCCGCGATACGTGACGTCCGTCGCGCGGAACAGCGAGTTGATAAGCGCTTCCTCGGTAGCTTCCGCGGTCGCCTCGAAGACCGGCCCCAGATCATCGTGGCGCAGTTGCTCGGATGTATACGTGGAGACACCGGCATGTCTCCGAACCGACGCCGCGGTCGAAAATGCGATCACGTAATCGCCTGACCCGGGTCCGCCATCGGACCCCGTGCGCGCCAGTCCGAGAATCGCACGCTTAGCCACGCGTTCGAGGTCGCGCGATGTGAGTGGCGCGTCAGTCGCCACGATCATCATGCAGGAGCCATGGACGTCCTGGAACTCGTAGCGGCCGAGCTCACGGCCGACCGGCGCGCCGTTGATCGTGAGATTGCCGCCGTAGTTCGACTGCACGAGCACGCCGACCGTGTACGAGCCGTACTTCGCGGGAAGGCGGCGCGAGCTGGTGCCGATGCCACCTTTCCAGCCGAGGGCCTGCGTGCCGGCGCCGGCGCCGACGGAGCCTTCGGCCACCGGGCCGTCCTTCGCATTCTCGAGCGCCGCGCGCACATCGGCCTCGCTGATCGGGCGTGAGCGAATGTCGCTCAGGCCTCCGTCGTTGGTCTCGCCCACGACGGGGTTGATCGAGCGCACATCGCCCATGTCGGATTGAGCGAGCAGATAGGCCACCATGGCATCCGCCGCTTTCCAGACGCACAACGTGCAGGTCAAGAGAATCGGGGTCTCGAGCTCGCCATGTTCTTGGAGCTGCGTGGAGCCGAGGAGTTTGCCGAAGCCGTTGAAGACGAAGAGGGCGGCGGGGACACGATCGCGGAACAGGTTGCCGCCGTGCGGCAGGATCGCGGTCACGCCGGTGTGGATGCTGTCGCCCTGTACCACGGTCGTGTGACCGACTCGGACACCCGCGACATCCGTGATCGCGTTGAGCGGGCCCGGTTGGAATACGCCGATGACGACGCCGGCATCACGCGCTCTGGGGCGCTGTCCGAGGATGCAGGCTGGGAATCCAACGAAGCACAAGAGCGCGATACGTCTCATACTGACAGCAGGTGCTCCAGGTGCTGCTTGGTCGCGGGCCAGTCGGACGCGATGATCGAGAATCGTACCGAGTCGCGAGGGATAAAGTCAGCGGCCATACGATGCCCGCGCAAGATGCCCTCGAACTGGCCACCGATCCGCGCCAGCGCCGCGCGCGAGCGTTCGTTTCGGGAGTCGGTGTGAAAGCAGACCCGGACGACCTGCCAGGTCTCGAACGCGTGCCTCAGCATCAAGTACTTCGCATCGGTGTTCGCGCCGCTCCGGATCGCGCGGCGGGCCAGCCAGGTGTAGCCGATCTCGCAGACATCGGGTGTCGTCCGGCCATGCCGCGGGTGGCCCGACGGCCAGGCCCACTGCTCGAGGTCGAACAAGCGGGAGGAGCCGATCACGACACCGTCGCTGGCGCGAACGATCGCGAACGGCTCCGCCTTCTTTTGCTCTCGCCAGGCAAGTGCGGTTTCCACGTACACCTTGGTCGCTTCGGTGCCCTGCGGCACCGGACTCCATCTATACAGCGCGGGATCCTCCGCCGACGCGGCGACCAGGCCATCGATGTGATGGCGGCCGAGCGGCTCGAGGCGAACGAGCCTCCCCTGGAGATTATTGGCCGTGGTCGTCTGGAGCGGGCTCGTCGAGCATGGCATCGTCCTCATCCTCGCCCTGCATCGACCCGGTCCGCAAGTGCATGCCCGGGCCATCGGGGCCGCCGCGGTGGGGGCCCATGCGGTTCATACGGCCTGGGCGGCGCATGAGCATCACGTGGTGCTCGCTGACCAGCTCCCAGGCCGTGGCCTGCTGGTCCGGCGTCAGCACGGCGAGGGCATCACGCAGATCCGTGTGGTTGGCTTCGCGCTCCTTCTCCATCGCCGCCCGCAGTTGAGTCGGCGGACCTTCATGGCGTCTCATCCCCGAGTCGGATTGACCGCGCAGCTGCATGCGCAAAGAGTCGAGGCTGGCACGCATCGCTTTATGTCGATCGGCGGCACGGCGCGCGATCGCGGCGAGCTTGACGACTTCTTGATCAGTGAGTTGCAATTGGCCCGTGTTGGACAGCAGGAACGTCACCGCGGATCCATGGCCATGTCCAGGCATTTGCGCGCCAGCGATGGGCGCAGCCAGTGGCAGCGCGGCCGCGAGTGCAGCCGCACAGAGCGTCTTGCGCATTATTCTCTCTCGGAAGGGTCACCTCATCTTTAAGTCAGCCGCGTCCAAACGTTGGAGGACAGCCTGCCTCGACGGACTCGCGCGGTTTATTGTTCGAGCATGACTACGTGGTTCATTACCGGCGCCTCGTCGGGATTCGGCCAGGCATTCGCGACCTACGGCCTGTCGCGAGGCTATAACGTCGTCGCCACCGCGCGCGAGGCAACGAAGATTACCGTGAGCGACCGCGAGCGGGTCCTGCCCGTCTCGCTCGACGTCGACAAACCCGGCGAGGCGCAGCGCGCCATCGACGCCGCGGTCAAGCGCTTCGGCGGCATCGACGTCGTCATCAACAACGCGGGATTCGGCATCGTCGGCGCCGTCGAGGAAACGCCGGATAGCGAGCTGCGCGCCATCATGGAGACGAACTTCTTCGGCGCCGTCGGCGTCATCCGAGCGGCGCTGCCGATCATGCGATCGCAAGGACACGGCGCCATCGTGAACATCTCGAGCATCGGCGGCCAGCTGTCGTTCGCGGGGTTCAGCGCGTATTCCGCCGGCAAGTTCGCGCTGGAAGGCGTCTCCGAAGCCCTCGCGCAGGAAGTCGCGCCGTTCGGCATCAAGGTCCTGATCGTCGAGCCGGGCAACTTCCGCACGAACTTGCTCGGCTCAGGTACGCGGCCCATGCCGGCGATCGAGGCGTACCGCGCGACAGTCGGCGGCACGCGCGATTTCGTCAAGAACACGCACGGCACGCAGGCCGGCGATCCCCTCAAAGCCGCGGCGGCGATCGACCAAGCGCTCCAGGCCGACCGGACGCCCCTCCGCCTCCAACTCGGCGACGACGCGATCACCGCCGTGCGCGCGCACGCGCAGGCCTTGCTCTCCGATCTCGAGACGTGGCGTCCCGTGGGGTCGAGCACGAAGTTCGACGGCGACAGCCCGGGGAGCATGCAGCTGCCCGAGCCCGCGGGTCAGCGCGCACCATAGCCGACGTAGCTCAGCTCCGGACGGTAGCTCCACGTTTCGGTGTGCGTGCGATCCACGAACTGACCTGCCGTCTGCATCACGGTCTCCAGCAGCTCCGCATCGGCCGGGAGATCAGCGGTCTTTTGCGCGGCGAGCATGATCAAATATTCCGCATCACCGGTGACTGGGCGTAGCACCATATGCGGCACGTTGGCGGCGCGGAGTCCAGCCGCTATCGCTGATTCGAACCTTGGTCCCGCACCGGGATGCACGGTCACATAACAGACGGTCATCAGCGATGCGCTGAGGTTTTCAGTGCGTAAGGTGGTGAGCGATGGAATTCCGTCGTAACGGGCAATGGAGCGCACATCGGCATACGGCTCGACGTTGACGCTCCAGTTTGCCCCATCCCCGCTGGGATTGGCTACCGGGTTGTCGAAATCCGTCCAGGCGTGGAAGAACGTCGCATCGAGAAACCAGCCTTGGTGCTCGCCACTCTCCACGGTCCACCCTGGCCAGATCCAGGGATCCTTCTGAGCGCGGTGCCAGTCCAGGTGCCGTTGGTCGCCCAGCTCAAAATCGCGGGTCATCCCCGGCTTAATTTGATAGAGGACAAGAACGGCTCCTGTGGCATTTTGCTGAGCGGCAAGGCTCGACGTCGCTAGCGCAATCAGCGCCAGCGCCGGTACTGACAGTGTGCGTCGCATACCGCGCAATTGAACATTCCAGCTGGGGCAAGGTTCAACCCATGTATCGAGTCGGCGAGTTTGCTCGCATCGGCGGCGTGTCGACGAAGACCTTGCGGTTCTACGACGCGATAGGGCTCCTGCGTCCCGCGCACACCGACCCTATTACGCGATACCGCTACTACTCGGCTGAGCAGCTTGGCGATCTCGCCCGCATTATCGCCGGCAAGGACTTGGGCCTCTCTCTCAGCGAGATTCGACGAGGCGCTCGGCGCCCTGCCCTGGAATTAGCACGAACCCGGCTCCGGCGCTCGCTGGCGCTCGCGCAAAATTCGCTCGCTCGCATCGATTTTGAGTTGGCACACGGCATTGAATCGCCGCCAATCGTCGTGAAATCCCGAACACGCACACACGTAGCATCGTTGGGCGCGATCGTAATTGGATACGATGACGTGGTCGAGGCCGAACAAGAATTATTGGGTAGAATTCCCGAGAGACTGCAAAGGACGCATGGCGTATTGTGGCATCAATGCGCCGATGCCGGTGCGCCAGGTGGCGAACCATTTGTTGAGATCAGACCTGGACGATTCGATCGCAAGCTCGATGTGAAAGAACTGCCGGCCGTTACCGTCGCCTGCGCGTATGCGCCGGACGACTATGACGCGGCTGAACACGCTTACGAGGCGATTCGCCAATGGATGCGCGTCCGGCCGGACGGTCCAAAGCTCGCCGGTCCCAAGCGGGAGCTGTGTCACGGCCGGACGCTCGAAATTCAGTTCCCGCTGACGGGCTACGAGCCCGTCCCGCTAACGAGCCACTAGCGCGTCGACCCCAGCCTGGGCGACCGTCGCGTCCTGATCGGACGCCATCCCGCTGCAGCCGACCGCGCCGATGACCTTGCCGTCGACGGTGATCGGCACACCCCCGGCCACGGCAACCGCGCCCTGGAGCGAAAGCAGCCCCTGATTGCCGCCCTTGAGCGCATCGGCAAAAACCTGCGTCGGCCGGCGGAATCGCGCGGCCGAGCGGGCTTTCTCGATCGCGATGTCCACGCTGCCGATTTGGACATCGTCCATACGGTGAAACAAAAGCAGCGTGCCATGCGAATCGACTATAGCGATGGCCATGTTCCAATTGTGCTTCTTCGCCTCGGCTTCGGCCGCGGCGACCATGGTCTTCGCGGCCTCGAGGCTGACAACTTTGGTCTCGATCAGTTGACCGCGGGCGGTGGTCAGGGGGACGCAGATGAGCGCGAGCGCTAGCGTCGTGAGTGAGAGGGCTTTGGTCATGCGACCGAACCTATCGCGCATCGGGTATATCGACAACATCCGATGGACCATGATCATCTTGGTTGTCAGCATGCACGCCGCCGATACCTATAGCCCGCTCGGCAACTGGTACTTCGTGCAACGACCGGCCATCGAGCCGGCGACGTTGCTCACGTTCGCCGCGTGGCAGATGTATTTGCAGTCGTTCTTTATGGGACTGTTGTTTTTCGTCGCCGGCATGTTCGTGCCGACGTCAATTGACCGAAAGGGGCCCGCTCGGTTTCTCCGCGATCGGGCGTTTCGCCTCGGGCTGCCCGTGTTGTTTTACATGTTCGTGCTCGGGCCCGTGACCGAGTATTACATCTCGCATTCGTGGACCGCGCCATATTCGTTCGCGCATGAGTGGGCCCATCACATCGCGGACCTCGAGGTGTTGCAGGAGAACGGGCCGCTCTGGTTTCTCCTAGCCTTGCTGATTTTTTCGGCCGTGTACGCCATACGGTATTCTCCACCACAGCACCACGCGCCACGACCAGCACCTGGCAACTGGACGCTGCTAGTGTTTGCCGTGATCATGGCCCTCGGGCGATTTGTCGTGAGAGGGCTATGGCCCGATCGTAGCATCTTCAACATGCACATCGGTGACTTCTCACAGTATGTGCTGCTCTTCTCCGCCGGTATTATTGCCGCGCGTAATGGATGGCTGAAAACATTCCCGTATAAGCGTGGCATTCGGTGGATGGCGATCGTGCTCCCAGTGGGATTCGCGGCATGGCTGGCCATTGTGCAGAGCGGGCCAATACACGATGGGTGGAACTGGCGCAGCGCGGCGTTCAGCCTGTGGGAATCCATAACGTGCGTCGCGATCTCGGCGGGACTGATCGTGCTCTATCGAGAGCACGCAGACGGACAAAACGCACTGACCCGGTTCCTGTCTCGGAACGCATTCGCCGTCTACGTCTTCCACCCGCCGTTCGTCATCCTCGGCGCCCGGATGCTGTGGGACCTCGCCTGGCCCGCCATACCAAAGTTCGTGCTGCTCACGGTCCTGGCGACCGTCACGACGTTCGGCGCGAGCGAGCTCGTATTCCGTCGCATTCCGGTCCTGCGCGCGATCCTCTGACGTCAGCCGCTGTAGAACTCGTACACGGCGGTATACGGCACCCGAATCTCGGCGCCGAGGTGGGTCTGGTCGCATCCGCCGGCCGGCGGCTGGCCGCCGTGCGTATCGATGCGTTTGATCGTTTTGACGTGCTCCAAGCGCCCGTGGCCGGTCGTGCTCACGGCGACGAGGTCGAGCCACGGGACCGCGTTCGCCTCGGTCGCATCGTGCTTGGCGACCGCGCGGCCCACCACCTGACTGCCGTCGTCCAGCTGCCAGGTCGGACCCGCGGAGTGGTGGCCGATGACGCGATTGCTATCGTTCAAGAGCCGCGCGTCCGGGGCCTTGAGACCCCAGGAGAACGTGTACGCGTTCTGCTGGCAGGTGTAGATCTGGTCGCCCCGCGCGTGGACCCGGAGCACGAGCGCCTGCAGCAGCAATATCAGGCCTTGGATCGGCATGCCGGAATAATACATTGTCATGATGGAAGTGAACGCAGTGAACGCAGTCAAACCGCGTGGCATCCTCGCGATTTTATCTCCGGCCGAGCGCTCGGGCGACTGGGAGCTTCCCGACCGCCTCTGGGTCCGCACGTTCATGGGGCAAGTCCGTCTCGACCTCCGGCACGCGCGATTTCACCCCGGCACGTCCGAGATCGAGGTGACGGCCATCATGGGTGAGGTCAAGATCACCGTGCCGCACGGCATCCGTCTCGAGTGCAGTGACTTTCGGGTGAAGCGGGTGTCGAAAGCCATGCCGCGGCCGGATGCACCGTGCCTTCGCATATACGGCAACCGATATGCCGGTGAGGTGAAGATCAGAGTCGTCGATCCCAACGAGCGGTGACATGAGCGTGCTTTACGC
>DASRDS010000439.1:0-15090 GCA_035652495.1 Gemmatimonadaceae bacterium | reverse complement strand
GGCGAACCGCTCACGAATCAGGCGCAGCACCGGCATGGTCCGCTCGGCCCATTCGGTGCGGTCTCTTCCCGCGTCAGCTAACGCAAGACTCTTGACGTCGAATTCCTGCGAGGTTTCAGCGACTGGCATGTGCTACTTCCCTTTTAGTTTTTTTTTCTGAGGAACCGACGGCATCGCGAAGGTCTTCAACTTTGTTGGCGCGTTCCCACGAGAAATACGTCATCCCGTTCTCTTCGACCGGGGTGCGCCCAAAATGCCCGTACGCCGCGGTGCGGCTATAGATGGGCTTGCGCAGGTCCAGCGCCATGATGATGCCTTTCGGCGTCAGATCGAACACGTCGCGAACCGCGTCCATGATCTTGGCTTCCGGCACCGTGGCGGTTCCGAATGTGTCGACGGCCACCGACACCGGTTCGGCGACACCGATCGCGTAGGCCAGCTGCACTTCGCAGCGCTTCGCCAAACCGGCCGCAACGATGTTCTTCGCCACCCAACGCGCGGCATAGCACGCGGAGCGATCGACTTTCGAGGGATCCTTGCCGCTAAATGCGCCACCACCGTGGCGACCCATCCCACCGTAGGTGTCGACGATGATCTTGCGGCCCGTGAGGCCGGCGTCACCGTGCGGGCCGCCGAGGACGAAGCGGCCGGTGGGATTGATGTAGTACTTCACATCCGTGCCCTTCGTGATCCAGTTGCCGACGACCGGGGCAATAACCTGCTCGCGGATCGTCGAGCGAATCACGTCGTTCGTGGCTTCGTCGGCATGCTGGGTGGACACCACGACGGTGTCGACCGCGACCGGGCGGTGATTCTCATAGACGACGGTGACCTGGGCCTTGCCGTCGGGGCGGAGCCACTCGATCTGTCCCGCTTTGCGCAGCTCGGCGAGCCGGTGCGTCAGGCGATGCGCGAGGACGATCGGGAGCGGCATGAGCTCGTCGGTCTCATCGGTTGCGTAACCGAACATCATGCCTTGGTCACCCGCGCCACCGGTGTCGACGCCCTGCGCGATGTCCGGCGACTGGCGGTCGATGCTGCTGATCACCGCGCACGTGTGCGAGTCGAAGCCCCACGTGGCATCGGTGTAGCCGATGTCGCGGATCTTCGAGCGCACGATATCCGCGATCGGGGCATAGCACTTCGTCGTGATTTCGCCTACGACACACGCCATTCCGGTCGTCACCAGCGTTTCGCAGGCAACGCGTGACGTGGGATCTTCTGCTATGATATAGTCGAGTACTGCGTCCGAGATTTGATCGGCAACTTTGTCCGGGTGACCTTCGGTCACGGACTCGGATGTGAAGAGATGGCGTGTGCTCACTGGCTCGTCGGCAAAGGAAGGCGACCATGCTCGCTTCGCTTCGCTGCGAGAATGAGTCACCGTGGGGCGCGAAAGGCGGGGCGTGTGCCCCACTGGGATGTTACCGGTCTACGCGGGGTGCGGCAACCCGTTTTCGCCGAGGATCGGGTCGTCTGCCAAGGCGGCCATGAGACGCCGCCGTAACCCGCGTTCGGCGGCCGCCGCCGTCGATGCGGACATGGCCTCTTTGGCCGCCGCCGCGGCGGTTTCGACATCAACGCCGCGAATGAGACGCTTGACCAGCGCGACGGAACGAGGGGCGACGGAAAGTTGGCGGAGTCCGAGGCCGATCAACGCGAATGCCATCAACGGATCTGATGCCATCTCGCCACACACACCCACCTCGAGCCGGTGGCGTTGGCCCACCTCGGCGATGCGTTGGATGAGTCGCAGGACGGCGGGATGCAGTGGCGTAAAACGCGCCGCCATGTTCGCGTTGCCACGGTCGACCGCGAGCGTGTACTGCACGAGGTCGTTCGTCCCGATGCTGAAGAACGCAACGTCCTTCGCGAACGTGTCCACCGCGACCGCCGCGGCCGGGGTTTCGACCATGACGCCGACCGGCACGCTGTCGTTATACGCTACGCCGCGAGCGTCCAATTCTTCGGCCGCCTCTTGGATCAACGTTCTGGCCTGATGGACCTCGTCCACGGTGACGACCAGCGGCAGCATGATACGCACATCACCGTGCCGCGCCGCCCGTAAGAGTGCTCTGAGCTGAGTCTTGAACAGCTCCGACTCATCCAGGCACATCCGAATCGCGCGCCACCCGAGAAATGGATTTTGCTCGACGGGATACGTGCCGGCGGGAAGCTTGTCGCCGCCAACGTCGAAGGTGCGAATGATGACGGGCTGACCGCCGAACGCTTCGACGACGCGAGCATACGAGCGATACTGTTCATCCTCATCGGGCATATTCGCCCGGCCGACCACCAGGAACTCGGTCCGCATGAGGCCGACCCCTTCCGCGCCGCTCTGTGCGGCGCTCTCGGCTTCCTCCGGCAGGTCGACGTTCGCGAGCACGTTGATGCGTACGCCGTCCTTCGTGATCGGCTCGGCCGCCGCGAAGTGACGCAGCTCGGCTTGGCGCTCGGCCTCGCGTCTCGCACGCGCGCGATACGCATCCACCTCGGCGTCCGTCGGGTTGACGACGAGGACTCCCGCGAAGCCATCCAGGACGACGCGCTCATCGCCGGTGAGACGCGTGGTGGCGTCACGAAGGCCCAGCACCGCTGGCAGGCCTAGCGAACGCGCCAGGATCGCGACGTGCGAGGTACTCGTGCCGCCATCGGTCGCGATACCCACGATCGCCTCGCGATCCAATTGGACCGTGAGGCTCGGCGTGAGATCGTGGGTTAGTAGCACCGCGTTCGCGCCTTTCGGGACATCGATCGGATCGTGATCTGGTAAGTCCAGAAGGGCGGTCAGCACGCGAATGTGCACGTCAGTGAGATCGCTGACTTTCTCGCGGATCAACGCATGCGTCTGGCGAGCGAAGTGCTGGCGATGCTCCAGCATCACCAGATCGAACGCCTTCTCCGCGCCATAATTGCGGTGAATGACGGATTCGACCTCCTCGAGCAGCGATGGATCCTCGAGGATCATGAGCTGCGCATCGAAGATGCGCGCTTCCTCGGGGCCCGCCTGCGCTTCCGCGCGCGCGCGAATGTGACGGAGCCGTTCCTTGGCGCGGCCAAAGGCGAGCCGGAGGCGCTCGATTTCCTCGTGGATGACGTCGTCACCGATGATGCGATGGCCGACCTCCGGTACCTCCCAACGCAGGAGGTACACCGGACCGACGACGATCCCCGGCGACGCGGGCAGTCCGGCGAGGGTTCGATCCACTCAGCGCTCTCCGAACTTGCTGGAGATGAGCTTCGCGATCGCCTCCACCGCATCCGACTCGTCGGGACCGGTGGCTCGGAGAGTGACCTCCGCGCCACATTCGGCGGCGAGCATCATCACCCCCATGATGCTCTTCCCGTTCACCTCGAGCTCATCGCGCACGATGATGATATCGCTCGCGAATTTCGAGGCGGTCTTCACGATCTCGGCGGCCGGCCGAGCGTGGAGGCCATTCTTGTTGATGATAGTGACGCACCGTTCAGCCATGCCGTAGCACCGCGTAGAGGACGAACCCGGCCAACACCACGAGCGCAATACGCCAGCCGTCGACGCGGCCGTGCATGCGGACGAGCAACACGCCGCCGGCGAGCACACCGGCGACCACAACGACGTACAGCGTGGCGGATCCAGGCGCTGGTCCATGCCGCACCACTCGCGCCAACGCCGCTGGAATCGCCGCGCCCGCCAAGAAGGCCCCGGCTCGGGCAATCATATCGGGGCCGCGCCTGAAGACCGGGTTGGCCAGCGCCTTGGCGACGTGCATGCCAGAGGAAAGGCCCTTTGACAATCCCCACGCCCTCAAGGACAAATGGCCCGCGTTATACAACCCCAGGAAGACCAGTACCACGACCCACGCCGGCGCACCGGCCCCAAAAACGATCAGCGCCAGCAACGAGCACGCGGGCAACCATCCCGCCCAAATCAGTCGATCGCCAACACTTCCCAGCGGTCCGCATAACGCGGTACGGAACCGATCGATCTTGGCTCCCGGCACGCGATCCAACTCGGCGCGCACGAGCGAGCCAACGGCGACCGACGCGAGGTACGGGTGGCAATTAAAATAGCGGCCCTGGCGGGCGAGCGCTTCGCGATACTCCGCGTCTGGCAAGTCACGCAGTCCCGGCTCGGCCGCGAACGCAATGCCATTCCCCATGAGCAGCTCGTAGTTCCACGAGCCCTGTACGGCGAGCAGCCGCGTGAACATGGCGGCCCAGGCCCTTTTGGTTACTGTGCCCACGCGAGTGCGACCCCTCCAGCCAACCCGGCGAGAAAGAACCAGCTGGCGTGTTTGGTGGTATGGAAGACTTTCCAGGCCGCCGCGACCGCGACCGTCGCCGAAACACCGACGACGACGGCTCGCGATTGCGCTGGCGGTACGCTCCAGAGATGAATGACGGCGTCGACGATCGGATTGAGGATGGCTAACGCCACGCCCGTGAGGAGCGCACCCCTCACGAGATCGGCGCAGAGTCCCCGTATTTGCAGACCGTCTACGGCCGGCCGCGATCCCGTGTCGAGGATCGGCGTCGCTTGGCGGGCCCAGATGGCATTCAATCGCCGGAGGATCACCATCGTCCAGCCGCCGATCCACGCCGTCGCGAGTGCCGCGAGCACGGCGAGGACGAGCGCGCTCGAGGTCACGGTCGGCGTGATGAGTTGTCCGGGCGTGCCCGCGATGATCGCGCCGCCGACTACGGAGGCTGAGCCCCACTCCGGATAGCGGGAAGCGCCGAACGGCAGCATCTCGAGCGCGATGAGCTCGAGCGTCGCCCCGAGGGCGAGCCCCAGCCCCGCGTGCCCGCCAAGCGCCGCGCTGGCGGTCGCCGCCACGATCGGGCGTGAGATCATGGCCTGGGGGAAGCTCACGACGTCGAGTCCCACGATCGCGCCGAGGAGCACGAACGGGAGAAAATTGAACATCACTTCGCGGCTCCGTGCAGCGCCAACAGCTCCTCCAGCGGCACGGGTCGCGCGGCCGGAACGTCCTGCGCCGTGACCACGACACCGCACGCCGCCAGTGATCGGAGCGCGCCCTCTTCGGCGCCATCCAAAAAGACATACCGGAGTTTCGGACTTCTCCCCGGTCGATGATGGATGCCGCCGAGGTTGACGGTACGAATCGCCTGCGGCAGCTGGTGGACGAGCTGACGCATCGTGTCGATGTCGCTCGTGAGCAGGATGCCGTGGCGTTGATCGCGCGTGAATCGGGTGAAGTCCTGGGCGGCCGTGGCGACGCTTTCGAAGAACACATCCATGGTGGGCGGCACGCCCATGCGATAGAGCTCTTGCTCCCAATCACTCGCCGCGATCTCATCATCGACGAGCACGATGAACCCGAGGTCGAGCGGTTGGCCCCAGCCCACGACGACCTGGCCGTGGATGCGGCGATCATCGATGCGAAAGAGATCAACGGGCACCAGGCAACCCCACGATGGCGAGGGCCCCGTGCCCTTTCTCGACCGCGTGCCGCGCCGCCTCGGCGGCGTCCAGATCGCCCTGGAACACGAAGTCGAGCAGCACCGGAAGGCTGATCGCCGTGACGACGATGAGATCGGGACGCTGGCGCTGCACGCGCCGCGCGGCCACGGTGGCGCTGCCCGCCGGCAGGTCCGTGAACACGACGCCGGCGCCGGTCCGGGCGATGAGCGCGTCCAGGGCCTTGGTGATATCGTCGACCGACAGGTCGCGGTTCGTCATCGGCGCGAAGGCCACGCCCCGACCGGTGATTTGATCGAGCGCCGAGATCATGCCGGCGGCGAAGTCGCCGTGTCCCGCGACAACGGCGCGGACGGACGTATCACTCATCGTCTTCCTGGAGATAGCGGCGGATGGACGACGCGTCGCGCATCTTGGCGATCAACCGGTCATTGAATTGCTCCGCCGCGTCGACACCCGAGTACCGCAAGAGATGGTTCATCGCGATCACCTCGGCGACCACCGTAATGTTTTTGCCAGGGTTCAACGGGACCGTGATCTTCGGGATCGGGACGTCCAGAATCTCCATCGTGACGCCATCGAGTCCCGTGCGATCGATCACCGCTTCGGAATTCCATTCTTCGAGTTGCACGATCACTTCTATCCGCTTCTGCTGACGCACCGCTCGGATCCCGAAGATCGCTCGGACATCGACGAGGCCGATCCCTCGGACCTCCATGAAATGTCGTTGCAATTCATGGCCGCGGCCAACGAGAACATCCTGGCCGCGGCGTTGCGCGAGGACGAGATCGTCCGCGACCAGTCGATGGCCGCGTTCGACCAAGTCTAGCACGCATTCGGACTTTCCGATGCCGCTCTTGCCAATGAAGAGCAGACCGACACCAAACACGTCGGCCAGAGAGCCGTGGATGGTGGTGGACGGCGCGAATTCGTCTTCCAGCATCGGCTTCATGCGCCGATAGAATTCGTTGGTCTTGAGCGGGGACCGAAACACCGGCACCCCGGCTCGCGCCGCCGCCTCGGCGAGACCGGCTGGCAACGGCTGGGCCTTCGTGACGAACAATGCGGGAATGGGAAACTCGAAAAACCGGCGCAGCGAGGCGACCCGGTCGTCGGCTGACAACGAGCTTAAATAGGAGATTTCCGTTTCGCCCAGGACGAGCAGTCGATGGCCCGCGAACCGCTCGACGAACCCGGCCAAGACGAGACCGGGAGACGACGCTTCGGGCGATGTGATGGGGCGGTCGAGCCCGAGGCCTCCACCACCAGGGACGACCACCTGTTCGAGCTCCAGCGCGTCGCGGAGTCGCTCGTAGAGGTGGCCGACCGTGATGGTTCGTGGCACTCGTTAGGTTAGGCGCGGCTCTCGCGCAGTGTCAATGCAGGGGGCCTGGCTCGTCGAGCCTTGGCCGTTCGTTTGGAGCTTCGCAATTGTGCTTCGATGCACCGGATTGCGTTGCCGAGTGCCGCGCCAAAGAAGGGGGCGTGACCCTCGGCGACCAGCCTGCGATTCCGCGGCGCGTGCAACACGATCTCCACACGCCGCGTTCGGCCGTCTCCCTCAAACCGCACCACGGCGTCGACGGTCCGCTTGAGTCGCGAGGCAAAGCGTTCGACAGCGTCCTGCGCCCTGGCCCGCACTCGATCGGAGACGACAGCGTGGTGAGCATGAAAGATGACGTCCATGAGCTTACCCTCCGTGTGTGACTTGGTTGCTGTTCGCAAGAACGGAAGAGAGGTGCGCTTCGGTCTCCGTCGCGGCCCGATCCCAGGTGAAGGTCTCGGCGAACTTCCGCCCGTTGGCGCCCATCAGACGTACGAGCCCAGGCTCACCCGCGAAACGTCCCAGGGCGTTGGCCAAGGCTTCGATGTCGCCATGCGGTGTGAGGTAGCCGGTCTTTCCGTCGATGACGGACTCCCGTATGCCGGGTGAGTTCGAGGCTACCACCGGTGTGCCGCACGCCGCCGCTTCGAGGTTCGTGATGCCCCACCCCTCCTTCGGCGACGCAAATAGGAGCGCCCACGACCGCCGTAACAGCGCCAATTTCTCCCGCTCGGACACTCTGCCAAGAAACCGCACGCTGCTTCCGAGGTCAAGCGAGCTTGTGAGTCGCTCCAAGTGGGCCCGATAGTTGCCGGCGCCGGCAATGTCGAGCGTTGCACTGGGATATTGTTGCCGGACTCGCGCGAAGGCTCGAATAACCAGGTGCACCCCCTTGTATTTCTTGAGACGACCCAGGTATGCAAATCGTGGCGCAGGCGTCCGGTCGGTATCACACGGGGTATACCACGCGGTATCGACCCCCTGAAAAATGACCGTGACGTGCTCCCGCTGAATGCCGCGTGCCACGAGATCGGACGCCGTGCTCTCGCTGACGGCCTGAAACGGCACATGCCGATAAATTACCGGTAGCGGTCGCTCAGCTAACCAGACGGCGCCAGCGAGCGGGGCGGAAAGCTCGCGGAAAGCGGTCAGCCCGAACAGGTGGTGGACGAGCCCAACCACGGGAGGCGCTTTCCAGTACGGCGTCGCGAGCGGGATCTTGTTCAGATCTTCGACGAGCACATCCTGTGAGCCCGGCGGAAAAAGCGATTCATAGTGGCGACGGGCATGCAGTGGATAGGTGTGCCGCGTCCCCACGCGATAGACCTGAATGCCATCGAGCTCGGCGCGGGCCGGCGCGCCCGGCCAACCGGCACACACCAGTGACACATCGTGACCGTATGTAACGAGGCGTCCGAAGATCTCGTGCAGATGCGTCTCCGCGCCACCCGCTTGCGGATTCTCGCGATCTTGCCAGTTGATGACGCCTATACGCATCGTTTGATATGGTGCGTTCTCTGGTGAGGAGGTTGCCGATCGCGGCGCTCGTGGTGACTGCCGCGTGCTCCGATAGCACGAGCCCCCGTGGCCCGGATCCCACCCTGAGTACCGCCCGGCATCTCGACAGCCTGTTCTCGAAATCGTGCACGAATTTCAATAACGCGACGCGATGCCAGGTGCTCTATTACGCGCTGCACGCCGCCGCGCTTGGCGCATCGCCTACGACGACCATCCTGACGACGCAGTCGGGCCAGGAGACATGGACCGGCTACGTCATCGAGACGGGCATCCACCCGTTCAGTGCGCCCTTCTGGGACTCGACGTTCGACATGGTGTTGTATCGCGACCCCAAGGTCACCACCGCGCTGTACGTGACCTTCATCGCGCACGATCAGGCCCAAGTGACGCTGGTGGAGAACACCAC
The DNA here is from genome assembly GCA_035652495.1 of Gemmatimonadaceae bacterium. Classification (GTDB taxonomy): domain Bacteria; phylum Gemmatimonadota; class Gemmatimonadetes; order Gemmatimonadales; family Gemmatimonadaceae; genus DASRDS01. Next base: position 6,417 of record DASRDS010000439.1, on the reverse strand, counting down.
CGCGACGACGCTCACCAACGGCAGCGGCACCGTCGCGCTCACGCAGTTGGGCAACTCCTGCGGCTCCACGCCCAGCCTGCCTCAGGGAACCTCGTGGTGGGGCGTGTGTGCGCTCGCGACCTTCAACGCCTCGCTGAGCGTCGCGTTCGATCTGCCGCCCGGCATCAATCCGGCGCTGGCCACGATCTCGTTGGGTCCTCAGTCTATGAACGGCATCCGCGACGTTCCGGCGGGCACACCCTCGGGTTCGGTCGTCCGAGGCCACTAGAGACGTCCGGTCCGGCGGGCGAGCGCGTCCAGCACGCCGTTCACGAAGGACGCGCTTTTCGCGGACCCATAGCGCTCCGCGAGGCGTATCGCTTCCTGAATGACGACTCGTGGCGGCGTCATGCCGCGCGCGAGCTCCGCGGCCGCGAGCCGCAGGACCGATCGTTCAATGGCGCCAATGCGATCCAGCCGCCAATTCGTGGTGACATCAGCCAGGGTCTCGTCGATCTCGGCGGCTTTGTTGGAGACAAAACCGACGATCTCGCCGGCGAGACGGCGCTCGTCCATGGGGACCGCGAGATCGTCCCACACCTGCGCGGCGATGCGCGTCAGCGGGTCCCGCGCCGAGCGAATATCCCACGCATAGAGGGCCTGCAACGCGCGCGATCGCGCGCGAGTCTCAACTCGCGTCTTCATCGACGGCGAGGCGCGCGAACAAGTCGGCCATCTCGATGGCCGCCCGCGCGGCGTCCGCGCCCTTGTTGCCGTGCAGTCCACCGGCCCGAGCCTCGGCCTGCTCCATCGTGTCGCACGTCAGCAACCCAAACCCCACCGGTGTGTGAAACTCGGCGCTGGCGTCGGCCAGTCCACGCGATGCCTCACCCGCGACGAAATCGAAGTGCGGTGTGTCCCCTCGAACCACCGCGCCGACCGCGACGATGGCGTCGTACCGGTCGGACGCCAACAGCGCGCGCGTCGCGGCGGGCAACTCCCAGGCGCCCGGAACCCAGACGAGATCGACGTCGTCGTAGGCCGCGCCCGCGTCGAGCAACGCGGTCACCGCGCCCTCGGCGAGCTTCTGGGTAATGTGTTCGTTGAACCGGCTGGCCACGACCGCAAATCGTCGCCCCTGCGCCGCGACCGCCCCCGTGAACTCGGCCACGCTATGACGCGAGCAGATGGCCGAGCTTCGACCGCTTCGTTTGCAAGTACGAAGCGTTCTCCTGCGTCGCCGGCGCTTCTATGCGCACGCCATCGACCACGCGCAGCCCGTAGCCCTCGAGTCCGACCATCTTGCGAGGATTATTGGTGAGCACCCGGATGGACTTCAAGCCCAGGTCCAACAAAATCTGCGCGCCGATGCCATAGTCCCGGAGATCCGGCTTGAATCCCAGCTGCTCGTTGGCTTCGACGGTATCCGCGCCTTCGTCCTGCAAGGCGTAGGCTTTCAGCTTGTTGAGCAGGCCGATGCCGCGACCCTCTTGGTCCAAGTAGACCAGGACACCCCGCCCCGCCGCCGCGATCATGTCCATCGCGCGATCGAGCTGCCAGCCACAGTCGCACCGCTGCGAGTGGAACACATCGCCGGTCAGGCATTTGGAGTGCATCCGCACCAGCACCTCTTCCCCGCCAGCGACGTCCCCAAAAATCAGGGCGACGTGCTCGTGGTCATCAACGTCATTGCGATACCCGATGATCTTCCAGGCGCCGTGTTCGAGCGGGAGGCGCGCTTCGGCGACGCGATGGACGAGACGCTCGGTGCGCAGGCGATAGGAGACGAGCTGGGCGACCGTGACGAAGGTGATGCCGTGAGCCGCCGCGAACTCCTCGAGCTGCGGCCGCTTCGCCATCGTGCCGTCCGCGTTCATGACCTCGCAGATGACACCGGCCGGGTAGAGTCCGGCGAGTCGTGCGAGATCAACGGCGGCCTCGGTGTGCCCGACCCGTTGTAGCACCCCACCGGCGCGGGCGCGCAGCGGGTTGATATGCCCTGGGCGGACGAGATCGCCTGGCACGCTCCGGGGATCGACAGCCACGCGAATCGTGGTGGCGCGGTCGCTCGCGCTCACGCCCGTCGTCACGCCATAGCGAGCGGCGGCATCGATCGTGGTGGTAAACGCGGTGCGCATCGCCTCGGTGTTCGCCTCGGATTGCGGCGACAGCCGGAGGTGCTCGACGCGTTCCGGCGTCAGGGCGAGACAGATGAGGCCCCGGGCGTTGAGCAGCAGGAAGTTGATCATCTCGGGCGTGATTTTCTCCGCCGCGCAGATGAGGTCCCCTTCGTTCTCGCGATCCTCGTCATCGGCGACCAGCACGAACTTGCCGGCCTTGATGTCCGCGATCGCTTGCTCGATCGTTGCAAAGCTCACGTTAGGCTCCCGGTATAGGGGGCGACCAGCCGACGCACGTACTTGCCGATCACATCGGCCTCGACCTGCACTCGATCGCCAGCTTTGAGGTCACCGAGAGTCGTGTGAGTCAACGTGTACTCAATGATCGACAGTTGGAGGGCATCGCGGCCCAGGATCTCGTTGACGGTGAGACTCACCCCATCGACGGCGATCGCACCATGCGGGACCAGCAGCTCGGCGACTTCGTCCGGTACTTCCAGGTCGATCAGCCACGCATCGTCGCGGCGAGCCGTCCCGCGAATGCGGCCGACGCCATCGACGTGACCCTGCACGATATGGCCGCCCAGGCGGTCAGTGGCTCGCAGCGAGCGTTCGAGGTTGACGCGAGTCCCAGCGGTCCAGTTGGCGACCGTCGTGCGGTCCAGCGTCGTCACGATGGCCGCGACCGCGAATCGGCGCGGCGCGCAGTCGCGCACCGTGAGACAGGCGCCGTTGATGGCGATGCTTTCACCTGGTACGAGGTCTTCATACCGGCAGGCGATGGTCAGCTCGCGGCCGGCGGGCGTATCGAGCACGCGCTCGATGGTTCCGATATCGTCGATCAGTCCCGTGAACATTGATACACGGTCATTAAGTCATCATCAAAAGCTCGGCGCGCGATCACAGGAAGCTTTGGCGCATCCGCCGCGGTGTGCGGCGGCGCGAATGCGAATGCTCCGGTCGCCCCGGCGCCGAGTATGCGGGGCGATTGAAAGATAACGAGTCGGTCGACGAGAGACTCGCCGAGCAGTGCCCCGGCGAGTCGGGCGCCTCCTTCGACCAGGAGCGATTGGACTCCGCGTTTTTTCAACGCTCCCAGTGCTTCTTGGGTCGTTTGGGCCTCGATCACCTCGACACCTGCTTCGGTCAGCTTTGGCGCCGGGTTTGTTGTCAGGAGCACCACACGTACTTCGCGCGCGGTTCTGACCAATTGGCTATCGAGCGGCAAACGGGCGGCGCGATCGAATACGACCCGCATGGGCGGCACTCTAGGTGCCGGCGCGTCACGTACGGTAAGTGAGGGATCGTCGGCGAGAACAGTTCCTATACCGACGGCGATCGCATCCGAGTTGGCCCGGAGGCGGTGAGTCTCGCGGCGAGAGGCGGGGTTCGTGATCCATTTGCTGCGACCATCATGGTCGGCGATTGCGCCATCAAGGGAGACGCCGAGCTTGAGCGTCACCCAAGGGCGACTCCCAGTCACCCCATAGAAAAACGCGGCGTTCAGTTCTTTGGCGGATTGGTCATCGGGGAGGAACTGGAGGTCGACCCCGGCGGCGAGAAGCTTGGCGGCTCCGCCAGCGGCAGCGGGATTCGGGTCCTGCGTGGCCGCGACGACGCGAGCGACGCCGGCTCGGATAATGGCGTCGGCGCACGGCGGGGTTTTGCCGTGGTGCGCGCACGGCTCGAGGGTGACGTACATGGTCGCGCCCCGCGCCCGTTCTCCGGCCATTCGCAAGGCCACGACCTCGGCGTGGTCGCCGCCATAGCGGGCGTGATAGCCCTCGCCCACGATCTCGCCATCGCGCACAAGAACGGCGCCGACCATCGGGTTCGGCGCCGTCTGTCCCCATCCCAGCTCAGCGAGGGCCAGGGCCCGCGCCATCAGCTCATCGGCCATGCCTTAAATCTTGAACAATAACCCCACGGAACCATAGAGGCGGCTCTGGCCGGCCACTTTGTTGTTGAAGGTATTGAACGTCGGGATGTCCTTTCCGGCCACCTCGCCGATTTCGACGACGGTGCGGAAGATCGACATGTTGAGCGACAGGTCGCCGAAGTAGTTGGCCCGGGTGATGCTGAGCTCCGGGCTGGCCACTGTGCACGAGCATGCGCCGGACACCGTGCATCCAACGAGGTTGTTGCTCAGGCCGACCTGCACGTCGGTCGACATGCTGTAGTGGTCGGCGCCGACACCGGCGGCCAGTCCGAGAATGAAGATGTTTTTGCTGGCCACGAGGCGCCATGAGCTGGTCTTGACCGTGAGGTTGTGGACCGTCAGCGTATCGCCGTTGTTGTCCTGACCGGAAATGCTGGTTTTCGGCAGGTCGCGCTCCATCCAGGAGACCGAGACCGCGGGCGTCAGGGGCGTCTCCTGCACGATACCGAGCCGCGCGCCGTAGCCGACCTGGAAGGAGTTCTTCGGTTGCAGCGAGATATTGTTGCTCGAGACTTTCGGGATATAGATACCGCTGACGAAGCCGTCGATGCCGCCGACGCGCGTGATGCCGAGCGGGATGCCACCGAAGATGCCGACGCCGAGGATCGCGGACGGCATGGGCACGGGAACCGTTGACGTGTTGAAGTTGGTCTGCTGCGCGCCCGTCGTTCCGACCGTGAATTGATCGAACTTGGGCAGGTCGCCCTTCACGACATTCGCCTGAACGCCGATCGTGAAGTGTCCGAGGCCGCCGAGCGAACCGCCCTGGCCGAGCACGGCATTCCCGCCGGCGACGGCGGTCGCGAGCTGTGGGGCGAGATAGTTGAAGAGGTCGACGGTCTTCTGGCAACCGTCCTGGAGGGCTACCGCGACCGTCGCGCATTGGGCGGATTGGGCGCGAACGACACTCGCTGGAGCCACGAGCGTCACGAGGGAGACGAGAATCAACGAACGACCACGCATGGGTGCTTGCTCTCCGGTTTACATAAGTTGTACCCGTCCTTCCCCTGGAACGATCTCGCCCAGGAGCCACGAGTCGACACCGGCGCGGCGTGCTGATGCCGCGATGGCGTCGATCGACGACGGGTCCGCGATCACGACCATCCCCACGCCCATGTTCCAGGCGCGGTACTTCTCGTCTTCACCAATTCCGCCGGCCTTCGCGAGTACATCGAACACGCGCGGGATCGGCCACCGACCTCGCACTATCCGCGCATCCAGCGATCGCGGCAGCACCCGATCGACGTTGCCCGGCAACCCGCCGCCGGTCACGTGCGCCATCGCGTGTACGCGATCGAGCACCGGACTCAGGGCGGGCAGGTATGACTGATGCACCGCGAGCAGTACATCGGCGACCGAGCGGTCACTGTCCGGGAACGGATCAGTCACCGCAAGATGGAGCCGATCGCTCACCACCCGACGCGCCAGCGAATACCCGTTCGTGTGGAGACCGGTGCTCGCCAGACCGAGCAGGGCATCGCCCGCTTTCACGCGGTCGGCGCCCAGCACTCGGTCTTCATCCACGATACCGACGATGCAGCCGGCCAAGTCGTAATCGGGAGGCGTATACACACCAGGCATTTCGGCGGTTTCGCCGCCGACCAGCGCGCACTGATTTTCGCGGCAACCGGCCGCGACGCCCGCGACGATCTGCTCGGCGACCTGGGGCTCCAGTCTTCCAAACGCGACATAATCGAGGAAGAAGAGGGGCTTGGCGCCCTGCACCAGGATGTCGTTCACGCAGTGATTGACGAGGTCCTGGCCGATCGTATCGTGACGGCCCGACTCTATGGCGATTTTCACCTTGGTGCCGACGCCATCGATGCTGGCAACCAGCAGGCGCGGCTTGTCGCCCGGCGGTATGCGAAACAGGCCGCCGAAACCGCCGAACGCGCCGCTGACGCCTGGGGTGAACGTCGACTCGACGAGACGCTTGAGCCGACGCTTGGCATCATCGGCGGCGTCGAGATCGACGCCGGCGGCCTTGTAGTCGATCACGAAGGCATCTCGGTATCGAACGCGACGAGCTTGCGGAACTCGCCCACGCGCTTGTCCACCTCGGCTCGGGTCAACTCCATGAGCCGTTCGTTGGAGAACTTTTCGACGGCAAACGAACCGAGCGCGGAGCCGTACACGACGGCGCGACGCATGTTGGCGTCGCTCAGGTCGCCGGTCTTGGCGAGGTATCCGACGAACCCACCGGCGAATGAATCCCCGGCTCCCGTCGGATCGAAGATCTGCTCCAACGGATACGCGGGCGCGAAGAACACGGACTCGCGGGTGAACATGAACGCGCCGTGCTCGCCTTTCTTTATGATCACGTATCGCGGACCCTGATTCATAATCCAACGCGCCGCGTGGACGAGGTTCGCCTTTTCG
>DASRDS010000438.1:0-17386 GCA_035652495.1 Gemmatimonadaceae bacterium | reverse complement strand
GCGTTGTTGAACTCTGACTTTGGGAGGGAGTGCAGTGACGGCCTACAGCGCGGCACACACAACGTCTGCCGGTAAACGCTTAGTCGATATTCTCCGAGCCCATCACTCGGATATCCTCCGGGACTGGATCGAAGTACAGATCGGGCGCCGCTCGCTCCCAGCGAGCGAGCTCAGGGCGCAGTGTGAGGAGTTCCTAACGCTGCTCGTTCCCGCGCTCCAGAATGCCCACGACCCGTCGATCGATGGCGTGTCCTGGCAGCCGGCCAAGGAGTTTCTCAGCAATCTCTCCGCCGTTCGCGCCCAACAAGGATTCTCCCCTTCCGAAACCGCGACATTCGTCTTCTCGCTCAAGCAATCGATCTTCCAGCGCATTCGCGACGCCGGCATGACCGATGCCGCGAGCATTGCCGATGACATGTGGGCGGCGACCCTGCTGTTCGATGCGCTTGGACTCTACACGACCGAAGTGTACCAGCGCGGCCGCGAGCAGGTCATCATGCGTCAGCAGCAGGACATGCTGGAGCTCTCGACGCCGGTCGTGACCCTCTGGGATGGCGTCGTCGCGCTGCCGCTGATCGGCACGCTCGATAGCGCGCGCACGCAGGTGGTCATGGAAACCCTGCTGCACCGCATCGTCGAAACCGGCGCCACGATCGCCGTCATCGATATCACCGGCGTACCCACGGTTGATACGCTGACCGCGCAACATCTCCTCAAGACCGTCACGGCTGCCCGTCTGATGGGCGCCGAGTGTATCATCAGCGGCATCCGACCGCAGATCGCGCAGACGATCGTGCACCTTGGTGTCGATCTGGGCGACATCACGACGAAATCGACGCTCGCGGACGCCTTCCGCGTCGCGCTCAGCCGTACCGGGCGGACGGTTACGCGCACGTTCGCGGGTGCGGGTCCACAACGGAACGGCGAGCGGCCCTCATAATGGAACGCATTCCAATTCTTCGGATGGGATCGTTTCTGTTGGTGACGATCCAGGTCGATATGCACGATCGGCTGGCGATGACCCTGCAGGACGATCTGACGCGGAGGATCGTCGAAGTGAACGCGAAAGGCGTTCTGCTCGACATCTCGTCGCTCGACATGGTGGACTCGTTCATCGGACGCATGATCTCGAACATCGCGGCGATGTCCCGCGTGCTCGACGCCGAGACCGTCGTGGTCGGCATGCAGCCGGCCGTCGCGATCACGCTCGTCGAGCTCGGCCTCTCGCTCCCGAATGTGCGAACCGCGCTGAATGTGGAGCGCGGGATGGAGCTGTTGCGCGCGGCAGCACAGTTGGTGGCCGAGGGCGCCGATGGCCGCGATTCGCCATGAGGTCATAGGTGTCCGAACGGAAAGTGATATCGTGCAGGTCCGGCAAGTCGTGCGGCAGTGGGCAGTCCAAGTGGGCCTCGGGCTCGTCGATCAGACCAAGATCGTGACCGCCGCCAGCGAGTTGGCGCGCAACACCGTCGCATATGGCGGCGGGGGCACCCTATGTCTGGAAGCGCTCCAGGAAGGCGCGCGCTCAGGTCTGAGACTGACGTTCGAAGATCGCGGACCGGGAATTGCTGACGTGGCTAAGGCAATGACGGACGGATACACCTCCGGCACGGGCATGGGCCTAGGGCTGGGGGGGTCGAAGCGGCTGGTCAACGAGTTCGACATCTGGTCGCGGCCGGGCGAAGGCACGCGTGTCACCGTCACGCGGTGGAGGTAGGGGTGGCGGATGCCGCGGTCTCGGTGCGCGTGACCATGGACGATGTGACGCAAGTTGGTCGGGCGAGACGCGCCGCCCTCGCCGTTGCCGCGGACCTCGGCATTCACACCGACATCGCGGGCAATGTTGGCCTCGTCGCCACCGAGCTGGCGACGAACCTCGTGCGCCACGCGCGCGAAGGCGCCATTCTCATCCGGCCACTCGATCAGCCGCAACGGCGCGGCGTCGAAATGCTCGCCGTCGACAAGGGGCCGGGCATCCGCGACGTGAGCGCCGCGATGCGCGACGGATATTCGACCGCCGGCACATCCGGCACCGGTCTGGGCGCCATCCGGCGCATCTCGTCCGAGTTCGATGTGTATTCGTCGATGGACAGCGGCACCGTGTTCATGGCGCGCCTCTGGGATCCGAACGTGGTCCGCCCCCACCCGCCGACCGACGACGAGCGATACGCCGTCGGCGCCGTCTGCCTCCCCATCGCCGGCGAGACGGAGTGTGGCGATGCATGGGTGGTCGAACAGCGCGATGCGACGGTGCTCGTGGCGGTCGTCGACGGACTGGGGCACGGTCATGAAGCCGCGGTCGCGTCGACGCAGGCGCTGCGCGTCGTTGGCGAGCGCGCCGATGCGTCACCGGCGGACATTGTGCAAGCCGCGCACGGTCCGCTCCGCGCCACCCGCGGGGCGGCGATCGCCGTCGCCAAGATCGACCGGCGATCATCCGAGGTGCAGTTCGCCGGCATCGGCAACATCGCCGGCTCGATTCTGGGGCCGACATCGACGCATAGCATGGCGTCCCATAGCGGCATCGTGGGGCATCAAATGCGAACCGTGCGTCAGTTCGCCTACACGTGGCCACCGCGTGGCTACATGGTTTTGCACTCGGATGGCTTGAGCGCCCGGTGGCGCGCCGATGCCTATCCGGGACTGATCGGTCACGATCCGGCGATCGTCGCCGCCGTCCTGCACCGCGACTTCGCGCGCACGCGCGACGACGCGACGGTGCTGGTGATTCACGATGCCGCCGACTGACACGCCCGTCGCCAGGCGGGGCGCGCTCATCACGCTCGAGCTGCGATACGAGCATGACGTGGTGCTCGCCCGTCAACGCGCGCGACAGATCGCCGAGCTGCTCGGGTGCGAGCCGCAGGATCAGACGCGCCTGGCGACCGCGGTGTCGGAGATCGCGCGCAACGCGTTCTACTACGCGAAGAACGGACGCGTGACCTTCGAGTTGTCGACGCCCGACACCGCCGTGGTGCCGATGCTGCTCGTGCGCGTCAGCGACGACGGTCCAGGCATCGCCAATCTCGACGCGGTGCTGAACGGCGAATACCAGTCGACCACCGGCATGGGTTTGGGCCTCCTCGGCGCGCGTCGTCTGACGGATCATTTCCGGATCACGTCATCGCCCGAGCTCGGCACGACCGTCGAGATCGGCCGCTGGCTGACGCGCTGGCAGGGCCAGTTCGGATCCGCCGATGCCGCGCGCGTCGCCGACGCGCTGGCGTCCACGGCACCCGAGAGCCCGTTCGAGGAGATCCAACAGCAGAATCAGGAGCTGGTACGGACGCTCGAAGAGGTGCGGTCCCGCAAAGCGGAGGTCGAGCGACTCAACGTCGAGCTGCAGGAGACGAATCGCGGCGTGCTGGCGTTGTACGCGGAGCTCGATGACCGCGCCCATGACCTGCGGCGCGCTTCGGAGGCGAAGTCGCGGTTCCTGTCCGACATCGGTCATGAATTGCGGACGCCGCTCACCTCGGTGCTCAACCTGTCTCGCATCCTATTGGATCGGGTCGACGGCGATCTCTCGGCCGAGCAGGAGCGGCAGATCAGCTTGATCCAGAAGTCGGTGCAGCAGCTCATGGAGATGGTGAACGATCTCCTCGATCTCGCGAAGATCGAAGCCGGCAAGATCGACCTGCGGCTGTCCCAGGTCTCGATTCCGGAAGTCTTCGCCACGCTGCGCGGCGTCTGCCGCCCGCTGCTGACCAATGACCATGTTTCACTGCTCTTCGAGGATCCGGACGCGCCTCCGGTGCTCACGACCGACGAGACGCGGCTCATGCAGATCCTGCGCAACTTCATCTCCAACGCCATCAAGTTCACCGAGCGCGGCGAGGTCCGCGTGCGCGTGCGGGCGTTCGAGTCCGGCATGGTCCGGTTCGACGTCATCGACACGGGCATCGGCATCGCGTCCGCGGACCAGTCGCGCATCTTCGAGGAATACACGCAGATTGACAACCCGGTGCAGCGCCGCGTCGCCGGGACCGGCCTCGGTCTGCCGCTGACTCGTCGCCTGGCCTCGCTCCTCGGTGGGCACGTCGAGCTCACGAGCGCGCTCGGCCAAGGGTCCACCTTCAGCCTCATCGTGCCCGAGCGGGCACCGGGAGCGACATGACGCACACCGTCGCGCCGCCAGCGGCGCCTCCGAGCGTCGTCGTCATCGACGACACCGAGGGCAACCGATACGTGGTCTCGCGCCTGCTGCGCGCGGCGGGCATGCAGGTGGCCGAAGCGGCGAACGGGCACCAGGGACTGGAGTTGGCCCACGCCCATCCGGATCTCATCCTCGTCGATGTCAATCTGCCGGACATGTCGGGATTCGAGGTCGTGCGCGCGCTGCGGGCTGATCCAGGCACGGCGACGATTCCCATCATGCACATCTCGGCCTCGTTCATTGGAACGGGGGATAAGGCGCAGGGGCTCGAGGCGGGCGCGGACGCCTACATCACGCATCCGGTGGAGCCGGTGGTGTTCCTGGCCACGGTGCGCGCCTTGCTCCGGGCGGGGCAGGCAGAAGCCAAAACGCGTCAGGCGGCGATGGATTGGATCGCGACGTTCGACACGATCCGCGACGCCATTGTCATCGTGGAAGACGACGGGATCGTCCGCCGCTGCAATCAAGCCGCCGCGGAGATGCTGAACGGCACCGCCAGCGAGATCGTAGGCGAGCCGTTCGATGCCGCGCTGCTCAACTCGGGCGCGACGCCCGAGCAGCGCGATGCGCTGATGGCGCATCTGGCCGCGGCGCCGACGCGCAGCGCCGAGCTGCGGATCCGGGGCACGTGGTACTCGGTGACCGTCGATCGCTTGGAGCAGAACAGCGTGACGCTGCCGACGGCGGTCGTGTGCGTGCTGACGGACATCAGCGCGCGCAAGGCGATCGAGCAGGAGCGCGAGTCGCTGCTCGAGCGCGCCGACCAGGCGCGACACGCCGCCGAGATGGCGAACCGGTCGAAGAGCGACTTTCTCGCCGTCGCGAGTCACGAGCTCAGGACCCCACTCAACGCGATCGCGGGATTCGTGCAGCTCCTCGCGCTGGGAATCCGTGGGCCCGTGAACGCGGCGCAACTCGCGGATCTCGACAAGATCCGGCGCTCGCAGATCACGCTCACGGCGCTCATCAATGATCTGCTCAGCTTCGCGCGCCTGGAGCGCGGCGCGGTGACGTACGATATCGGCACCATCGATCTCAATCGCATCATGGTGTCGTGCGCCGAGATGATCGAAGGACTGGCGACGGAACGACGCGTCGCGTTCCGGGCCGAGCCGACGAAAGGGCCGCTCAGCGCGATGGCGGATGCGGATAAGGTGCAGCAGGTGCTGCTCAACCTGCTCTCCAACGCGCTCAAGTTCACGCCGGCCGGCGGTTCGGTCGTCATTTCCGGCGCGTCAGACGAGTTGTACGTGCGCATACAAGTCACTGACACGGGAACGGGGATTCCCGCCGATAAGCTCGACGCGATTTTCGATCCCTTTGTGCAGGTGGATCAGCGGCGTGTGCGGGCGCAGGAAGGCATCGGACTCGGATTGTCCATCAGTCGCGAGTTGTCCCGCGCTATGGGCGGCGATCTCACGGTTGAGAGCGCCATGGGTCGCGGGTCGACGTTCACGCTGCGCTTACCGAGGGCGTGATGGCGGTATCTCATCGATTCCAGTTCGGCCATTGATTGGCGAATCCGCTGTCGGGAACCACGAGGGTTCCGCCGCTCCCGTCCGTCGCGAAAATGTGCAGCCCGCCGAAGCCGTCGATGACGAATCGCTTGCCATCGGGTGACCAGCTCGCCCGCGTGCCGCGTCCCGGCATGACGACGTGGCTCCCGGTGCCGTCGATGTTCATGATGCTGATGGCCCCGCCGGCGCCGTAGTACAGGATCCGCGTGCCGTCCGGCGAGCACTCCGGTCGCGCCCCGGGCGCCAACTGCGTGCGGCCGGTGCCGTCCGCGTTCATGATGTAGACATGGAAATCCGACGTCGTGAGCGGCGTCGACGAAAACACGATCCTCGTGTTCGAGCACCACATCGGAAACCCGTCCTCGACCGTGCCATCGTTCGTAATGTTGGTGATCGCGCTGCCGTCGGCCTTCATCACGTAGATCTGGCTGGCGCCGCTCGCGATGTGCGTGCCGTCCGGCGACCACCGCGGATATGAGCCGTCCGCGCCGCCGTTCGTGATGTTCGTCGGGTTGCTGCCATCGGCGTTCATGACGATGACATCGGCGACGGTGCTGAAATGCGTGTAGGCGATCTTGGTCGCGTCCGCGGACCACGCCGGCAGCTCGTTACTGTGATTGGTCGTGAGCTCGGTGAGCCCCGTGCCATCCGGGTTCACCTTCCAGATCTCGCTGCCGTCGCGGCGCGTGGTCTCGAACAGGATCGGATGGGTGCCGAACGACGTCGGCGTGAAGGTCGCCGAGACTTGTTGGTCGCTCGACGTCGTCGTGATCGAGCAGGTGCTCGTGCCGGAGCAGGCGCCGCTCCAGCCGCCAAAGACGTCGGCGACCGCCGCGGTCGCGGTCAACGTCACGTGCGTCCCCGCGGGATATTTCGCCGAGCAACCGCCGGCGCCGGCCGTGCCGCCGGTGATCGTGCAGGCGATGGCGGGACTCAGGCCACCCTGGCTCGCGACGGTGCCGCTCCCGGTGCCTGCGCCAGCCACCGTCACTTTCGCGGTGGGCGGCGGACTCACCGTGAGCGTCACGGTGATCGTCCGCGGACTATTCGTGGCGCCCGTCGCGGTTACGGGCACCGTGGCGGAGTAGCTACCGGCGCTGAGTGAGCCGGTGGTGGCGTGCAAGGTCAGCGTCGTCGGCGCCGTCGAAGCCGCGAGGTCTGCGGTCAGCCATCCTCCGGTGCCCGTGTGCGCGATGGCGCCGACCGCGAGGCCGCTCAGCGTTCCGCCACCGCCGTTCGTGACGTTCACGGTCTGCGATCCCGATGCGGTAAACGCGATCGTCGTCGCCGAGAGACCGATCGCCGGCAAGTGGTCGAACGCCGCGCGCACGGTCACGTCGCTTGCTACGGTGATCGCGCACGCGCTCGGGCCGCTGCAGGCGCCGCTCCACGCGGTGAAGGAGGATCCCGATGCCGCGGAGGCGGCGAGGCTGACCGCGGCGCCGCTATCGAACCGGGCCCCGCAGCCGCTCGCGGCGGCGGCGCCGCCGGTGATCGTGCATGTGATGCCGGCCGGCGTGCTCGTGACCGTGCCATCGCCGGCTCCCGTGCCGGTCACGGACACGGCATATTGCTGGATCGGTGGAGGGCTCGATGCGTCGTGGTGGCCGCAGCCGATGAGCACACACACGGAGAGCCAACGGAGTCGGGTGGTCATGACCGCACCGCCCAGGCGCTCACGAGTGTGTTCAAGGCCATGACCGTCTGCGCGCCCTGCACCTGGCCGAGAATACGCTCGGCCAACGTGTCCAGGTCGCCGAGCGTGGTGGCGGTGGGCGCCACGCTGCGCGCGAGGTCGGCGAGCGCGGTGGCCATCGCCGCGTCGCCGCCGAGTATCATCTCGAGGCGCATCGTGGGCGCGGGAAGGCCCGCGTCCTTGAAGGTTCGGTACAGATCGAATCCCATTTCCATGTGGACACCTTGAGCGCTCAGGGTCTCGTAGATCGTGTCGAGGACTTGGTTGATGAGCGGCAATCGCCGGCCGTACGCGCGCATCGCGGTCCAGGCGGTCTCCTGGAACGCCACGACGCCGCCGGAGCGGACCAACGTCACCACGTTTTTGAGAACGGACAGCGGATCGGACATCCACTGCAGGATGTACCGGCCGACGACCGCATCGAACCGCGGCGCCTCGGCGATCGCGCGAACGTCCGCGTGACGGAACCGGACGTTGCGCACACCGGCCTCGGCGAGGCGCGCCGTCGCGCGGGCGATCGAGCTCGCATCGCGCTCGATGCCGACCACCTCGCCGGATGGCCCGACGAGGCGCGCCAGCAGCAAGGACACATCGCCCAGGCCGGACCCGAGCTCCAGCACGCGCCAGCCGGTGGCGATGCCGGCGTCGAGGAAGCATCGCTCGGTCATCGGCGCCAGGCGCTGCGCCTGGCGTATGAGACGCGCCTGCTCGCCGTCCGTGTACCCTAGCGGATACGTCGTCATGCGCGCACCAACACGCGGGCGTGGTGCAGGGAGAGCGCGATGGGCGCTCGCAGCGCCGTCACGATCGCGAGCGCCAGGAGCCCGATCTTGTAGTCGCCCGTCGTGTCCTTGAGGACGCCGACGAGATACGGTCCCACGAATCCGCCGACGTTGCCGAGCGCCGTGACCAGCGCGATAGCGGCCGCCGAGGCGGTTCCCGTGAGAAAGAATGAAGGGAGTGCGAGCGTCGGTGCGTAGGTGGCGTACATGGCGGCAACCCCAATCGCCAACGCCAGCACGATGGGCACCGGCGAATGCAGCCAGAACGCACTGGTCGCGAGGCCGAGGGCCGAGACGAGCGAACCTGTTGTGATGACCCGCAGGCGCTCGCCCGTACGGTCGACGTAAACGGATACGAAGAAAATCGCGGCGACCGCGACGAGCGGCGGGACGGCACTCACGATTCCCACGACCAGGTCACTTTGGCCGATCGCGGCCCGAACGATCTGGGGCAGCCAGAGTCCGATCGCATAGCTCGCTATTCCGGCCAGGCCTTGGATGGCGCCAATGCGCCACACGGTTGGATGCGCCAGGGCGCGCCATACGCTGAGCGCATGGGCGGTCTCATAGGCGTGTCGCTCGTGCGCCAGATGAGCGATGAGCCACGCGCGCTCCTCCGGCAGGAGCCACGTGGCGTCGTCCGGCCGATCGTCGAGGCGGGCGAAGACGGCAAAGCCCAGCAACACGGCCGGTGCCCCTTCGATCAGAAAGAGCCATTGCCAGCCGGCGAGCCCGAGTCGTCCGTTGAGGCTCAGCAGGGCGCCCGACAAGGGGCCGCCGACGACCGCGGAGAGGGGGATGCCCATCATGAACCACCCCATGGCCTTCACGCGGTCGGCGGCCGGGAACCAGCAGTACAGGTAGTAGACGATCCCCGGAAAGAACCCACCCTCGGCCACGCCGAGCAGGAATCGCACGATGTACAAGCTTCGGGCATCCCGCACGAACATCATGGCGCATGCGAGGATGCCCCACGTGATCATGATCCGGCCGATCCAGAGCCGTGCCCCCACCCGCGCCAGGATGAGATTGCTGGGAATCTCGAACAGCGAGTAGCCGACGAAGAAGATCCCGGCGCCCAACCCGTACGCGGTCGCGGAAAGCCCCAAATCATGGTTCATTCGCAGGGCCGCGAACCCGATGTTCACGCGGTCCAGATAGCACACGAGGTAAAGCAGCAGCAGGAAGGGCATTACCCTTCCGCTGACCTTTTTCGGAACCGTTTCGGACAACGTCATGCACGCCCTCGACAAGTGAGGGGCGCACCGTATGTTGTGCACGTTACGCCGGCGTTAAGGCGGCACTAACGCCCTTTTCGATAGGTGGCATGGCTCGGCTCAACTTGTTGGGGCGCGTCGCGTTGTCCGCCGATGACACGGACGCAGCCGTCTCCCTCGCGCCAAAGCCGTTGGGCCTCTTGGCGTACGTCTCACTCGCAGGCCATGACGGCGCGCCGCTGAGACGGGACACGCTTTTGATGCTGTTTTGGCCCGAGCTCAGCGATACGAACGCGCGGGGCGCGCTTCGCCAGGCTCTCTTTCAGATTCGCCGCGCCGTCGGTTCGGGCGCCGTCGCTTCGGAGTCCGACGACTCCCTGCGGTTTGACGCCGCTTCACTCTGGTGTGATGCCACCGCGTTCGAATCGGCCATCGAGGCCGGCGACCGGCAGGTGGCGCTCGAGCTGTATCGCGGCGATCTCCTTGCGGGATTCTACTGCGCGGGTCTTTCCGCCGAGCTCGAAGAGTGGTTTGAGCGCCGGCGGGCGCGGCTCAAGGCCGCCGCGGCGCGCGGGGCCCGGGAGTTGGCGGCATCGGCGCCTCCACTCCATGCGGTGCGATATGCGGAGCGCGCGCTCGAGCTGCAGCCGGACGACGAGTGCGCCGTCCGCCTCCTGATTGGTGCGCTCGACGCGCTCGGTGATCGCACGGGGGCCCTCCGCGCCGCGGCGGAGTTCACCGACCGCATGGCGCGTGAGTACGAGACCGTTCCGTCGCCCGAGACGCGGTCGCTCATCGCCGCCGTTCGGGTCCGCGGCGAAGTCCCGGTGGCCATCACGCCATCGCCGCCGCCGCCCGCTCCTCCGCCGCTAACCGTGACGCCGCCACGTCGGTGGCGCACGGGACGCGCGATGCTGGCACTCGCGATTGGCGCCGGCATCGCGGCGTTCGTCGTGTCGACCGGCGATTCGGGTCAGCGTCCCCCGCTCGGGCTCACGATCGCGTCACCCGTGACCCGGCGGTTCTTCTTCGAGGGACTCACGCGGTTCGAGCGGGGCGACATGACGGAAGCCGAGCATCTCCTGTCGACCGCGCTCGCCGAGGATTCGAGCTGCGCGATCTGCGCGTATTACATCGCGCGCACGAAACGGGACGAGCGGATTCCCATGGTGCGCGCGATGGAGACGGCCGTGCGGCTGGCGAATCGGGCATCCCCGTACGAGCGTCTGCTCATCCGCTACGCCTGGGCCGATGTCGTCAACGACCCGGCGCGCGTCGCGCTCGCGGAGTCCCTCACGGTCCAATATCCCATGCTGCCGGAGGGCGAGTACTCGCTCGGGCAGTCGCTCATCCTGGCGGGCCGATACCTCGACGCCATTCCGCACCTCGCGCGCGCCTGGCATCTCGATTCGGTGGCGGCGCGCACGGACCACTCGCCGTGCCGCGCGTGCGATGCGCCGGGGCGGATCATCGACGCATACTGGGCCGCCGATTCACTCGATGCGGCGACGCGCTTCGCGATCGCGTGGGTGCGGGCGTCGGGCGCACCGCTGGCC
The DNA here is from genome assembly GCA_035652495.1 of Gemmatimonadaceae bacterium. Classification (GTDB taxonomy): domain Bacteria; phylum Gemmatimonadota; class Gemmatimonadetes; order Gemmatimonadales; family Gemmatimonadaceae; genus DASRDS01. Next base: position 6,462 of record DASRDS010000438.1, on the reverse strand, counting down.
TGGGACTATCGGTCGCAAGCGCTGGCCCGCGAAGGGCGCTACGCCGATGCGCGCGCCGCGCTCGACAGCGCGATGGCGCGCGACCTCGATCACCAACGCGCGGTCATGGCGCGGGTGCAGCTCGACATCCGGGCCGGCGATTTCGACAATGCGGATGCGCTGTTGGAGGCGCTCCGCCGGAGCGGCAACACGGAGCAACGGACCGATGCGCTGTGGTGGCGCGTCTACAGCTTGCGGAACCAAGGGCGACTGCATGAAGCGCTCGATCTCGCGCAAGGGCCGCTGCGTTGGGAAATGGTTCGTGCGAATGCCTTCGAGACCGTGAGTCTGATCGAAGGGGCGACGTTGCTCGAGAACGGACGCGCGGAGGATGCGCGCACGTTGTACCGTTCGCTCGCGGCTCCCCAGCCGACGGACGCGGAGTTTCCGGGGCTCGGTGCGCGGCGACGGGCGTGGCCCCTGGTGCATGCGGGCACGGCGTCCGGGGTCCTGGGCGACACCGTGGACCTCGCGGCGCTCGCGGATGCCTTGGCGGGAATCGGTCGTCAGAGCGGATTCGGGCGAGATGTGAAATTGCACGAGTATGTGCGCGGACTCCTGTGGCTCGCGCGCGGCCGACCGGGCGATGCCGTGCTGGCCCTCCGTCGGTCGATCTTCTCGTACACGGACGGGTATACGCGCGAGAACTTCGTTCTCGGGAACGCGCTCCTGCGGCTGGGGCGTCCGGCGGAAGCCGTCGCCGTGTTCTCCGCCGCGCTGGCTGGCGCCGATGATGCTTCGGCGCTCTACGTCACGCGCACCGAGCTGCACGAAGCGCTGGCGCGCGCATTCGAGGCCCTGGGTCAGGCCGACAGCGCTACCATCCACTACCGTGCGGTCGCGGATGCGTGGCGTCACGCCGACGCGCCGCTGCGCGAGCGCGGGATGGCCGCGAGGCGCGCGATCGCGCATCTGGCCAGCGCGAAGTAGTCGGCGTACCGCTCAACACCGACACTGTGGGCGCCGATCGCCTCGGCCGCCGCGAGCGTCGACCCCGAGCCCATGAACGGATCCGCGATGATCCCGCGGCCCAGCGGCAGCGCCGCGTGCGCGAGTTGGCGCAAGAACGATTGGGGTTTGAGGCTCGGGTGATCGGCAACCATTCGCTCTGCTTTGGGCGTGCGTTCGCTCAGGATCACATCAACGAACGGCTTCCCATTTGGGAGTCGACGAAGGCCGCCGGTTTCGTATGTTCTCAAACACTCGGACACGTTCATGCCCGCTGGCAGCGGCGCGCGAAAGAGTCCCCAGGGCTCATACGATCCGCGTGGCATGGAGCACACTTCAGGGAATTCCGTGTGCGCGTTCTTGGGCCGGTCTCCCCCGCGGAGCGTGCGCACCACGCGTATCAGCTCGCCCCGGAATTCCAGACCACCATCGACGATGGCCGACCACACGAGTTGAGACAAGAACGCGTTGCCCGCGACAAAGACATGGGCGCCAGGTCGCAAGGCGCGGACCGCGAGCTGAGACCAGCGGACGAAGAACTCGCGAAGCACGGAGCGCTCTCGGCTCGTCAGCGCGGTGAAGCGCGGGAGCGGAGAGCGCTCGTGGCCATCGAAGCTCGGCGGGATCCGCCAGATGCCGCCGCGATTGCCGTTGTGTAAGCGACTCAGCTGATCGGGCTCGAACTCCTTCACGCCATACGGCGGATCCGTGATGATGGCGTGCAGGCTGCGCTCCGGGATGCGCGCGAACCACTCGAAGCAGTCCGCGCGCACCGCCAGGCTCGACCCGGCTATGAATGTCTCATAGTCAAGAGCGAAACGGTTCACTGCATGGCGGTAATGGTCGGTTTCTTTTGACGCGGCGGCTCCTCTGGACGCGGCACGATCTCCGGGCGCCCGGCGTTCTTCAGGATCACGTTCAACTTCGGCAGATCCGTCGCGATGACGGTCTTGAGCGACGCCAACTGCTTGTCGAGCTCCACCGACAGCGTCTGGAATACGGCGTAGGTCGGCGCGGTCGGCCGCCCGTCCGCGCTCGCGACCGTGCCGGCGAGCGCCGCGATCTCGTTATTGAGCCGAATCGGGAAGTTGAGCGGATCCTGTCCGCTCCGATTCTTGACCTGGTACAACTCGGCCTCAATCGTGTGGAGTCGGGCCACGAAGGGCGATGCCGCGTCGACGAAGCCGGTCGGCGCGTCCGCGCTATCGGTGTGGATCTGATACGCGACGTTGCGGATAGTTTTGACGGCGTCGTTGGCGGCGCTCAACCGGTCGCGAATCTTCATGAGCAGCGCGAACTGCGCCGTCAGCTGCGCCGGCGTCGCGGTGCTGCGCGGGTCGGCGCGAATGATGAGCGGCTGCGACTGCGTCTCGTTGCCGACGGTCAACTTCACCGTGTACCGTCCCGGTGGAGCGACCGGTCCCGCCACGCCGCCGGCCCACATGATGAGGTTGTCGAACGCGCTCGCATCGGGGTACCGCATGTTCCAGGCGAACATGTTGAGTCCCATCTTCGCCGGTATGCGCGGCGGCGGCGGGACCTTGAAATTTTCGCCATCGTTGCTGGCCTTGGTTGTATCCGGATGCGCGAGCAGCTTGTTGATGCTGTCCGCGCTGACGCCCGCTTTGGTCAAGCTGTCGCGGCGGACGGCCTTGACGCTGTCGGCGGTCTCGATGCTGTCCGCCAGACTCGCGCTGTCGAGCCGCGAGCTCAGCTTGCGGACGGTGCGGCCGGCCGAGTCGAGGATGTCCATCGTCACCGCGCTCGTCGAGTCGGCGAGCGTGTAATAGATGACGGCGCCGCTGGGCGGATTCTTTCCAGCCGGATGCGGTGCGGCATCGCCGTCGCCGCCGCCGCCGAATCCGCCCCATGAGACGCGGTAGGCGATCGCCGGCTTGAACAGATGCATTTGCGTGGCGGTCATCCCGCTCGCGAACTGGCGGAGCGGGGACAGGTCGGTCAAGATCCAGAACGAGCGACCGTGCGTCGCGGCGACGAGATCGTTGCCCTTCACGACCAGGTCGTGGATCGGCACGAGCGGCAGGTTGCGCCGCAGCGATTGCCAGTGGGCACCATCATCGAAGCTCACGTAGACGCCGCGTTCCGTGCCGGCGTAAAGCAACCCTCGCTTCACCGGATCTTCACGAATCACGCGTGTGAATTCGTCGTCCGGGATGCCATTCGTGATCAGCTTCCAGGTCTTGCCGTAGTCCGTCGACTTCAGCAGATACGGTTTCATATCGTCCAACTGATACCGATTGCCAGCGACGTAGATGGTCCCCGCATCGTAGTGCGACGGCTCGAGGCTCGAGATGCGCATCCACTCGCCCCAGTCTTTGGGCGAGACATCAGTCCATGGAGCGCCACCAGTCCGTGTCAGGTAAATCTTGCCATCATCACTGCCCGTCCAGAGCTCTCCACGGGTGATCGGAGACTCCGCAACGGCGAAGATCGTGGCGTAGTACTCGACCGATGTCTGGTCTTTGGTGATCGGACCACCGGACGCGCCGAGCGTGGCGGGGTCGTGGCGTGTCAAATCAGGTGAGATAGTCTGCCAGTTCTGGCCATCATCGGTTGATTTGAACAGGACGTTCGCGCCCACGTACAACGTCTTGGGATCGTGCGGCGAGATCAGGATCGGGAACGTCCACTGGAACCGGTACTTGAGATCGCCCGCGGAGTGTCCCATCGGGTTCTCGGGCCACGGCGTGATCTCTTTCTGGAAGCCGGTCTTCAGGTTCTTCTTGGAGAGATACGAATAGCTCCCCGCGTAGACGAGGTCCGTGCTGTCCGGCCGGACTTGGATGTAGCCGCTCTCGCCGCCGCCGACTTCCTGCCAGTCGGCCATGACGATGCCCCCCGCATTCGCCGAGGGGCCGCAGAGGGTCGTGTTGTCCTGCTGCGCGCCGCAGACCTTATATGGGAAGTCCATGGTCGTCGTGACGTGATAGAACTGCGCGGTCGCATCGTCCTGCTCCGACCAGGACTTGCCGCCGTTGAACGAGATGTTCCCGCTGCCGTCGTTCGACTCGATCATCCGCTGCGGGTCGTTCGACGCGATCCACAGGTCGTGATTATCGCCGTGCGGGACGGGGATGTTCTTGAAGGTTTTGCCGCCATCGACGCTCTTATAAAAATTCGTATTGAGGGCATAAATGGTGTTGGCGTCCTTGGGATCGGCGAAAATCTTGGTATAGTACCATGCTCGCTGGCGGAGCTTGCGTTCGCTGTTGGTCTTGGTCCATGTCTGGCCTCCGTCGTCCGAGCGATACACGCCGCCGGAATCGGCTTCCACGAGGGCCCAGACGCGCTGGCTGTTCGCCGGCGAGACGGCGAGGCCGATATTGCCGATAATTCCTGTCGGCAAGCCGCTGTTGCGGGTGATCTCGGTCCACGTCGCACCCGCGTCGGTGCTCTTGAAGATCCCGCTGCCCGCGCCGCCCGAGACCAGCTGCCATGGTTTCCGGCCGGCCTGCCAAAATGCGGCGTAGATCGTTCGTGAGTCGTTCGCATCGATCACGACCTCGCAGATGCCGGTCGAATCATTCCGAAAGAGGATCTTGTTCCAAGTTTTTCCACCGTCCGTCGACTTGTAGAGCCCGCGCTCCGGGTTCGGCCCCCAGACATGCCCGAGCGCGCCGACGTAGACGATGTTCGGGTCGTGTGGGTCGACGCGGACACGGGAGATCTGCCGGGTATCGGTGAGGCCGACCTTCGTCCAGGTCTTGCCGCCGTCCGTGGTCTTATAGACCCCGTCGCCGTGCGAGACATTGCCGCGGATATCGTACTCGCCCGTGCCGACGTACACGATATCCGGGTTGGACTCGCTGACGCCGATCGCGCCGATCGTGCCGCCGAAGTACTTGTCGGTCGCCGGCGACCAATGGATGCCCCCATCGGTCGTTTTGAGCACACCACCGCCGGTGGTGCCCATCCAGTACTCATATGGACGGCTGGCGGAGCCGGCCACCGCGACGGAGCGCCCGCCACGATAGGGGCCGATGTCGCGCCAGGTCAGCGCGCGGAAGAGCAGGGTGTCGTAGGTCTGCGCGTTCGCGACGCTCGTGACGGCCGCGAGGAGGCAAAGAAGTGTCCGCATGGGGAAAAGACGATGCCCGCCTTTTCCCCTCATTTCAAGGGGCAGTTAGCTCTTCGTAAACGTCGCCGCCCAGTTCGTTAGCCACGTCTTGCCGCCGTCGGCTGAAAACGCCTGCTCGAGCTTGAACGACGTTGGCGTCAAGTCCGAGAAGATGAAGCGTGCGTAGACGGTCGCGCCGTTGGCGACGTCAGTGCCATAGAACTCGCCGCGGCCGTTCGTGAAGTTGCCGACCATCGGCGTGCCGTTGATGCCGCCATCGTTCACGTTCGACCAGTAGATGCTCCATTGCCGCGTTTTCGCGTTGTAAAAACGCATCGTCAGACCCTCGAGATGCGTCTGGGCGTTGCCGACTTCGAGCTCGCCCGCGTTGGCGCGGCCATCCCAGATTTTGCGCACGACCGACGTGCCATTGAGCTCGGTCCAGCTATCGGCGTTCGACATGCGTTGGCGAACGCGCAGCTGCGCCTTCCAGGATCCGAACTCGAAGTCAAAATCGTGTTGGTGATCTGCTGCTTGGCGATCCGGCGCGCCAGTGATCAGCATCATCGTCAACAGAAGCCATTTCATGAGCCGATACTAGCGGGCGCGCATTGAACAGCAAATCTCCATTTCGACTATCGCGTGGCTTACTCGCAATGACCAGTTTGCGAAGGGTCCACATCCGCGCGCCACATGCGCGTGTGGTCGCCGCTGCGCTTGCTCGCCCAGAACACCGTTCGCGTGTCAGGCGACAGTCTTGCTTCGATCTCACCGGAGGGACTATTCACGCGTGGTCCCAGCGATTGCGGTTCGCCCCAGACGCCGTTGCGGCGGTACACGATGAACAAGTCGAGATCATGCTCCGCGGTCGGTGGCCGACTCGACGAGAAGATCACGAATGACTCGTCCGGAGCGACGGCTGGGTCCACGTTGCTCCACCGGTCGTCGCTCCATGGCAGCCGCTCAGGGGGACCATACTGCCCGTTCGTCATCTGCGACCGGTAAATCTGGAATTTCCCGGTCTCGGGCGTCGGCTTCATGAAATAGAGACTGCCATCCGCCGCGACGGCCGGCGAGAACACGGACGTCACCGCGTTGATCACATCGGGTAACCGAACGGGCTTGCCCCATCCATCCCCATGGCGATCGACGCGCCACAGATTCCCGCCGCGTCCAGGCTGCGCCTTGCCACCCCAATTTCCATCGATGGGCGCACCGCCATCAGTCGCGGGCCGGTTCGACGCGAACACGAGATACTTCCCACTCGGCGCCATCGACGACTCGAGATCGCGCCACTGACCCGAGAACGCGGCCGTCACCGGATCTGTCCATTTCCCATCGGCTTTGTGCGACATCACGATGGTGCTCGTGGCGCCCCCGGTGCCAATCGTATACCA
>DASRDS010000437.1:0-1166 GCA_035652495.1 Gemmatimonadaceae bacterium | reverse complement strand
AGAACCACGGCATGTGCGGGCCGCCGTGCTCTTCGGCTGCTCGAGCTAGATATGGCCGGCCTGTCTGCTTCGCTCCACGCGACCAGAGAATGGTGCGGCCGTGCTCGACTTGTGGGGCGTACACCTGGTTTTCGAGATAGGCATGGGCGAGGCCCGCGGCCTTGGTCATCGACGTGACTTTGATAGCTTCGGCGACATTTCTCGCGAGCGGTTTCTCACACGCGATGCCTATGAGTCGACCTTTCCCTCGGGATATCGCGTCGATAGTTTCTTCGAAGTTTTCAATGCGCGATTGATTCGGTCCGCAAATCCAGAGTGCATCGATCGCCGGATCCGCCACCATCTCGGCGATCGACCCAAACGCACGAGCGTTGCCAACGTCCAGAGCACGCGCAAGCGCGGCGGCCTCGCCGGCACGCGCCGAGTGGGGACTCCAGACGCCGACCACATCGGCATCACGGACGCTCACCAGCGACTGGATGTGAAACCGAGCGTTAAACCCACTGCCCACGAACCCGATGCCGAGTCGCCGGCCGGCCATCAGTAGGATACTCCGAGTTTCGTGAGCGCGGGCTCAGGACACCCGTTCCACTGATGCACCACGGTATTCCCAACGTAGCGAAGATCGGCAATCCCCATCTTGCTGGTCCAAAACCCGGTCGCCGTCAGATCCCGGAACCGGATGAAGAAATGCTCGCCCGTGATCGCATCCAACACGGTCGTCTGCTGCGCCGCCGTACCATCGGCGAACGCCACGCTGAACTGATCGCGACACCGATTATCGAGCCACTGGAGCCCACCACGCATCGCGAGCCGTTCGGCGGGTCGATCAGTCATGATGAAATCCATGAACTCCGGCACACCGGCATCCGTCGCGCTACCCGAGCGCTCGTCACGCGGGATAATGTAGTCGACGAGCACGCGAACGGTCCGCCATTCATGCGCCGTGAAAAACGCCGGCACGAACGGCGCCGCCGCCCCCAACGCACGCTCGGCGGCCCGCGCGGCCTGCGCGAGCGGTAAGGTCGCGAGCCAGGCGACAAGCTCGCGCCGAGAAATGTCGCTCATAAGGCTCCGGCCTTGCGCTGATTGGCGATGTAGTCGCTCGTCCGCATGGAGAGCGCCAGAATCGTCCACGTCGGATTCTTATCCGCTTGCGACACGAA
>DASRDS010000436.1:0-4524 GCA_035652495.1 Gemmatimonadaceae bacterium | reverse complement strand
GGTAACCGCCCTCGCTTCGATCGACGCGCTCACGTCCGGACTTATCGACTATGCCGGTCTCTTTCCGCCGGCGGGTCTCGACATGGCCACGGCCGTGCGCAACTTCGCCAGCTATGCGAACGACGAGTATCGCCGGGTGCTCAACCGGTTCATCGTCCCGGTCGCTCGCCTCGAGGAATTCGAGGAGTGCGCCTCTCCGCATCTGGCGCGTCCGGGTGCGCGCTGGCACCTGAGTGTTCTCGCGGGGCCGAGCGACATCGAGGCGGGTGTTTCGCGCGTCGCCGATTTCAACCGCCGCCACCGTCCAGGCCGCGGCACGGGCCGCGCATCGATCGACGTGATCGAGGCAAAGGCCTCGACCGCCGCCGAGATCGCCGCGTTCGCGCGGGTGCGGCCGGCGGATGTGGCGATGGATTTCGAGATCCCGATCGCCGCGGACCCCTCGCCGTTGATCGGCGAGATCGCGCGGGCGAATGGCCGGGCGAAGATCCGCACGGGCGGCGTGACGCCCGATTCGATCCCGGGGGTCGCCGAGGTCGTGCGTTTTTTTCGGGCGTGTGCGCGAGGGGCGGTGGCGTTCAAGGCGACGGCTGGCTTGCATCACGCCATTCGGGGTGAGTACAAGCTGACGTATGCCTCTGACAGTCCGAGCGCGGTCATGCACGGATTCGTGAATGTGTTTTGCACGGCGGCGTTCGTGCGCACGGGGATTACCGCGACTGATGCGGTCGCGATGATGGAAGAGACGGCGGCGGAGGCGTTCCAGTTCGATGGCGGCGGCGTCACGTGGCGCAATCGCCGTATTACGACGCCGGCGATCGCGGCCGCGCGCGCGAACTACTCGGTCTCGTTTGGTTCGTGCTCGTTTCAGGAGCCGATCGACGAGTTGCGCGCGCTGCACTGGCTTTGATGCGCTCGGTTAGTTGGGTAGCCTCGGCCGAGGCGCCGGATACTGATTTTCCTATTAGTAACCTGCCGTACGGTGTGCTGGCCGATCGTCGGGTAGTCGTGGCGATTGGCGACCAGATGCTCGATCTCGCCGCCGCGCATGCGCTCGGTCTCATTCCCAACGCCGTCGCATCGCTGCCTGCTCTGATGTCGGAGGGTCCGAGGGCGTGGCACCTGCTCCGCTCATCGCTGACGGCCCTTCTCTCGGCGGAGACGAACGAAGGCAGGCGAGCGCTAAGCGCCGCGGACAAGTTGCTGGTTCCCATCTCGGAGGCCGAGCTCGTACTGCCGCCGGTGGGCGACTACACCGACTTCTACGCGTCGGTGCATCACGCGACGAACGTCGGCCGTTTGTTCCGTCCTGACAACCCCCTGCTGCCGAACTACAAGCACGTCCCGATCGGCTATCACGGCCGCGCGTCGTCGCTCGTGCCGAGTGGCACCCCGATACGCCGGCCGCGCGGCCAGAGCAAACTGCCTGACGCCGAGTCGCCGGTTTTCGGCCCAACGCGATCGCTCGACTACGAGGCCGAGATCGGATTTTTTGTCGGACCAGGCAACCGACTCGGCGCCCCGATTCCGATCGCGGAGGCCGAGGATCATATCTTCGGCTTTTGTCTCGTGAACGACTGGTCCGCGCGCGATATCCAGTCGTGGGAGTACCAGCCGCTAGGGCCTTTTTTGGGGAAAAGCTTCGCGACCACTCTCTCCCCATGGATCATATCGTTGGAGGCCTTGGCCCCTTTTCGGGTCCCCGCATCACCGCGCCCCGCCGACGACCCGCACCCACTCCCGTATTTGGATCTCGGGTCGCGCGCCGAGTCGATCGATCTCTTTGTCGAGGTATATCTCACGACGGAGCGGATGCGCGAAGCGGGTCACGCACCATTTCGCCTGAGTCGCGGCAACTTCCGCGACCTGTACTGGACCGCGGCCCAGATGCTCACGCATCATGCGAGCAACGGCTGCAATCTCCGCCCCGGCGATCTCCTCGCCAGCGGCACGATCTCCGGCCCGACCCCTGACTCTCTCGGCTGCCTACTCGAGATCACGCGCCGAGGAGCCGCGCCGATCTCTCTCCCATCGGGCGAGACGCGCGCTTTCTTAGCGGACGGTGACGAGGTCACGATGCGCGCGTTCTGCGAACGCCCAGGTTATCACCGCATCGGGTTCGGCGACTGTCGCGGAATAATTTTGCCAGCTCATCAGGCTGATTCGCTGACGGTCCGCTGACGGCGCGCAGGTATCGACATGCGTGCGCTATCCAGAACTTCTCGCTGAGTTGCCGGACGACGTTTGCCGGATGCTGCGTATCAACACGAGTTCGCGAGTAGTGATGATAGAACACGCGACGGTGTCTCATATCTTTGAGCGAAGATCGTTTCAGGATGCCGTTATGATTGTGGGCGTTCTGGCACGGAGGACCTTCAATCCCTTGTACTGCGGAAAAGAGATCGCCAATCCCCGCTCCTTCTTTATCGTCGAATGGTCGACACCAGAGTCGCGCAAGCTCGTAAGAGTAGTGCTCAAGCATGTCGCCGCTTCTACCAGTGCAAGCAAGCACGACGAGATATGGGTGGCGACAGCTCACATGGTGGAAAATCCCACGTTGTATCAAATGTGGAGAGGTACTAGGTTCGCAATGTACCGAACTACGAGAGGCCGCTGAGGGCGGAAAGGCCCGCACCGCCAGGCGTACCCGAAGTCGGGTGTCCAGATGCCGGGACATGCGTGTCCGGCCGGTAGGCGACTACCGAGGGCAGAAAATCGCGCTATGCCATGGCACTCCTAGGGGTCGCGACACAGATGCCGAAACCGTGGGCACGGCCGGCGGTCTCTCACCACTGCAGAAAGGCCCGGGCAATCATCGCCCGGGCCTTTTGCTTTAGCTGGCCTTTAGCTCGCCGGTGAAAGATCGCTCGCGAGCTTCTCGACCATGAAGGTCCATCCTTGGGTGTGCCCCTTGACCTGATTCTCGGGCAACCCCGTATGCGTCAGCACAATCTCGCACTTATCTGCGCCGCGAGGCGTGAGCTCGATCGTCACGACCGTAGGCTTGTTATCGGTATTTTTGGAAATCCACGTAAACTTGAGCACCCGCGGTCGATCGATGACGAGATACTCACCAGTGTGACTCGTCACCGACGATGCCCCCACCATATCGACGCGAAACTTTCCACCCACGCGCGCGTCGACGTTGACCTCGACGCGCTGTATATGTGGTGGCCGCATGAACTCCACCATGCTCATGGGATCCGTCCACGCGTCGAACACTTCTTCCGCACTCGCCGCCATCTGCTTTTTAATCACCAGCGACCCCGGCATGGAACTCATAGCACACGGCCTCGCGATCTAGATGTTGTGGTTGGGGTGACTAGCGCTAGCGCCTCTTAGCGCGTTTCTCGATCAGATGTCGTTCCAACGCGGCGATGCGGTCTTCCCAAAACCGCCGATACTGATCGGCAAAATTCGACACATCCCGCATAGGCTCCGGCCTCAGCGCGATCCAATGCTCGCGCCCCACGATGTTTCGTTGAACAAGCCCGGCCCGCTCCAGCACGCGCACGTGCTTGGACACCGCGTTGAGCGACACCTCAAACGGCTCCGCGAGCTCGGTCACCGTCGCCTCGCCTCGCTGCAGCCTCGCGAGCATCGCCCGCCGCGTCGTGTCGCCCAACGCGGCGAACACTCGGCTCAGCTCTGCGTCAGTATGATGCTGACCTGAATAATCAACCATGTGGTTGAATTTAAAGTTCCGGACCGGCCTACGGTAAGAGTATCTTGCCGAGGCCATGGCACACCTCCGGCTCGTTGATGTCATTCGAACGCTCCCGCGTCCGAGCGAGGAGCAATGGGTCGTACCGTTCGAACACGGCACCCTGCAAGTCGGCCTCTACGCCCCGCGCGGCCGCGATGATCAAACCCCGCATACCCGCGACGAGGTCTACGTCGTCATGCGCGGCACCGGCGTTTTCCAAAACGGCGACACACGCCACGGCTTCGCGCCAGGCGACGTGATCTTCGTGCCCGCGCATCGCGAACATCGCTTCGAGAGCATGAGCGACGACTTCGCGGCCTGGGTGTTCTTTTACGGCCCCGAGGGCGGCGAGCGCGCGCCATGAGTGACTCGCTCACGCCGGCCGAGTTCGCGGCGGCGGGCCATGAGGTTGTCGACTGGATCGCGCGTTACTTGCGCGAGGTCGACAAGTACCCCGTGCTCTCGCGTGTCGCGCCCGGCGACGTGCGCGCTCAGCTTCCCGCGTCGCCTCCGGCTACGGGCGCGACCTGGGGCGAGATCTTCGCGGATTTCGAGCAGTACGTGATGCCGGGCATTACGCACTGGAATCATCCCGGGTTCTTCGCCTACTTCGCGAACACGGGCTCCGCGTCCGGCATTCTGGCGGAGTTGCTGACGGCGGGGCTCAACGTCAACGCGATGCTATGGAAGACGAGCCCCGCGGCGACGGAGCTCGAGCAACTCACGCTCGACTGGCTCCGTCAGCTTGTCGGCCTACGCCAAAGTTGGTTCGGGATTATTACTGACACGGCATCGATCTCATCGATGCTCGCGATCGC
>DASRDS010000435.1:0-4070 GCA_035652495.1 Gemmatimonadaceae bacterium | reverse complement strand
GGCGGCCTGAATATCACGGCTCAGGTTGTCGTGCTCGACCCTGAGCGCGAGATACGTCGCCACCGCGGGGTCACCCGTGACCGCTCCGATCGAGCCGGGCGTTCCGTTCGGCACGTTCGTCGACGGGGCCTGGGCGCTCTGGCGGATTGTCGATTCTTGGAACGACTGATAGTTCTTTTCCGCGCGGCTGAGCCGGTCTCGCGCGATGCTGAGCTGATCGCCGATGGTTGCCGTGAGTTGCGTGTTCTTTTGCTTTTTCAGCTCGGCGGCGACGGCGAGGAACTGATCGAGCCACGTGTTGAGCGTCGTGGCCGCCTCGTTCGGACTCCAGCTATCGAGCGAGATGTGAAGCACGTTGCTCATGTCCGGCAGGTTCGGCGTCATCCGAGCCGTGAGGCCGTTCGCCGCATCCGGTAACGAGGACACGGAGAAGGGGACCTTGCGCCCGGGTTTGAACGCCGATGGCGGCGGCTGCCACTTCATGCCGAGATGCAATCCGATCGAGTCGCCGGCCACGCCGTGCTCGAGGACGGTGCCTTTCTTTGTCGTCAGCGTGTACTGCTTACCCGTCGGTCCGACCAGGAGGATGAACTCGCCCGGTTGATATGATTCAGCGAGCGCGAAGTGTTGAAAGAGATCGTCGTCTTTCTCGGTGTGATGGATGTAGAGACCGAGTTTGACCACGACCGGCTCGACCACGCGGTACGCTTTGAACAGGTCCGTCCAGGCGGCCGTCTCGAGAAATTGACCAGACGAGATCGGGCCGTTGCCGCCGCCACCGCCACGATCCGAGACGGCCAGCAGCACGGTGGCGTGCGCCTCATACTGTGGCGACAGCATGCGCGTAGCAGCGACGCCAGCTGCCGCGCCGAGGATGAAGCATCCGGCGATCAGCCATTTGAAGCGAACCAGTGCCGCGATGTAGCGATGCCAGGGCGTCTTCTTCTCGCCGTCGCCGCCGCCTGCACCACGGGCGTCGATCGGAGGTCCCCACTGTTGGGGCGATGCAATCGCGTTCCCGTCAGGGGAGACAGGTGTCAGCGCCGTAGACGGCGTTGGCGTGGGCGGGAGAGACATGCGATTCACGGGGAAATTTAACTAGGGGTGGAGTCGTGGGTTGCTTTCGCAAAATCAAGCCCAGCCAAGTTGTTTATAGCTAATGGACCTCAACACTTGTATGCCGAAATTATACAACAGATTTGTTGGTCTATTGCAACGAAATGTGATTGACAGATGCAACAGTTTGTTGTAACTAAGTAGGTCGAAAAGTTAGAAGTCACTTAACCTAGGGCTCTCATGTCGTCCTCGGCTTTCTCCTCTGATCTGCCAATCAGTGACGTGTCAGCGCCCCCCTCGGTCGAAACGCCTGCTATGGGCCGGGAGCCGCTGGCGATAGCGCCTGAGGTGAAGGCCAGCCTGCGACTCTTGTTGGTGGATGACGATCGAACGCTCCGCGAAGGCTGTCTCAGCGTTTTGCAACTCGACGGGTACAACGTCACGGCGACCGGACGCGGCGACGAGGCCATCGATCTCGTTAAACGCCGCCGCTTCGACATTATTCTCGTCGATCTCTACCTGACGCCGCTGTCGGGCATGGACATCCTCTCCGCGGCGCTCGAGGCTCATAAAGACACAATCGTTATCGTGATGACCGGCAACCCGAGCGTCACGTCGAGCATCGAGGCGCTCCGGGCGGGCGCTTGGGACTATCTGCCAAAACCGTTCTCGGCGTCGCATCTCCAGATTCTGATCGGCCGCGCCTCGCACGCGGTCGCGGTCGCCCGCGAAACACGCGATCTCAAGGCCAAGCTCGTCGAGCAAAGCTCGGTGTCCGATCGCATTACGCTCCTCGGGATCTCGCCCGCGTTTCGCCAGGCGGTCGAACTCGCTCGTCGCGTGGCGTCCACCGACGCGTCCGTCATGATCAGCGGGGAATCCGGAACGGGCAAAGAGCTCATCGCGCAGTTCATTCATCGCCACAGCCGTCGCGCGAGCCGGAAGCTCGTCCCGATCAACTGCGCCGCGCTTCCCGAGCCGTTGCTCGAGTCAGAAATGTTCGGGCATCGCAAAGGGTCGTTTACGGGCGCCGATCGTGATAAACCTGGTCTGCTCGAGACGGCGAACGGCGGTACGCTGTTCCTCGATGAGTTGACCGAGATGTCTCATCCTTTGCAAGCCAAGCTGCTGCGCGTGCTGCAAGACGGCGTGGTGCGGCGCGTGGGTAGCGAGCAACAAGACGCGGTCGTTGACGTCCGTTTCATCTCGGCGACTAATAGGGAACCACAAGAAGCGGTCAATTCGGGAATATTGAGAGAAGATCTGTTCTATCGCCTTCGTGTGGTGCCGATCAAGCTGCCGCCACTCCGGAAGCGCTTGGAAGACATTCCACTTCTGGCAAATCACTTTTTAACGCATTACTGGGAACGCCATCGTCCACAGGGAGAACCGCTCCCGAAACTGAGTGAGGCGGCGATCGAGTTACTGAGATCGAGACCTTGGCGTGGCAACGTGCGCGAGTTGCAGAACGTAATCGAGCATGTGGCGGTGATTATCGAACCTGGCAAGCCGATTCGCGCGGAAGACATCCCCGCGCTCGATGATGCCGGCCATCCGAGCGCGGCGGCGGCCGATGGTGGCATGCCACCCGCGATCATGACCGACGCGTATCATCTCGCGAAAGAGAAGTTGGTCGCCCACTTCGAGAAGGAATATCTGCAACGGCTCGTCGTGCGCGCTGGCGGCAATATGTCGCGCGCGGCCCGCCTGGCGAACATCGACCGGACGACGTTGTATCGTCTGATGGAGAAACACGGATTCCGACGCGACGAGCTGGCCGGGACGCTGGAGTGAGCCCAGTGGAAGCAGCTCCGCGGCGCCTGACTCCGACGCCGCGCGAGGCCCCGCCGCCTGGCAGCGGTGTCGTCCTTCTGTTGGCGCAGGCGGCGGTCCGCGCGGTCGCGGCGTGGGATCCGGACGACGTCTCGGGTGCCACCGCCGATGACATCGGCCCGCCCGTTGCGGCATTGGCCGAAGCGGCCCAGCGTGTGTCGGTCGGTGGGCAGCCCGAGCTCGCGGCCCTGCCGGTCAGTGTCCCCGCGCGGCGGCTCCTCGATGCCTTGCGCCGCCAGATCCTCGAGGGCGCCGCGAACGGCTCGTACGCCAGCGAGGACGCGGTCTCCGCGTGCCTCGCCGTCGAGCGCGTGCACGACGCGATCGAGGCCGATACGGCGCAGCGCTTCGCGAACCGCTTGTCCGGGCACGATGCGCTGCCGCTCGTGGTCGAAGTCGCGCACGACATGCGGTCGCCGCTGGCGTCGATCTTGTTTTTGGCCGAGCGGCTTCGGTCGAACCAAAGTGGTCCCCTGACGCCAATCCAAGAGCGGCAGCTCGGCCTCATTTACAGCGCCGCATTCGGCCTGAGCGCGCTCGCCGGCGACGTCATCGAGCTGGCTCGCGGTGACTGGCTCCTGGACCAAAAGCCGATCCCGTTCTCTGTCGCAGACATTCTGCGATCGGTTGGTGCGATCGTTCAACCGATCGCCGAGGAGAAGGGGTTGACGGTACGATTGGAGCCACCGGATGCCGATGCGCGGGTCGGGTACCCGGCCGCGTTGAACCGGGTGCTGCTCAACCTCACGACGAACGCGCTCAAGTTCACGGCCGAGGGGTCCGTCGTGGTCACCGCCCGCCCGAAGTCTCGCACGCGCCTCGAGTTCGCGGTGCAGGATACCGGCCGCGGGATTCCGCCCGCGGTGATGGCGACGCTGTTCGATGCGTTCCGGCGGCGCCAGCGTCCCGGCGACTTTACGTTTTCGAGCGCCGGTCTCGGCCTCGCCATCTGCCGCAAGCTCGTCGCTTCCATGAACGGCGAGCTGGGCGTCGATACCTCGGAGTCCGGTACACGCTTCTTCTTCGATCTGGATCTCCCGCTCGCGTCTAAAATGTGAACGAGTGAAACGACGTGAAGTACTGGCTCCTCAAATCCGAACCATCGACGTTCTCGTTTGACGATCTCTGGAAGAGTCCCAAGCGCACGACCCGCTGGGACGGCGTCCGCAACTTCCAGGCGC
>DASRDS010000434.1:0-16704 GCA_035652495.1 Gemmatimonadaceae bacterium | reverse complement strand
GGCCGCGAAGCCACGATCTTCCACGAAGTCGCGCACCAGTGGTTCGGCGACCTCGTCACGATGCAATGGTTCGACGACCTGTGGCTCAAGGAGGGTTTCGCGAGCTACATGGCGGCCGTGATGCAGGAGGCACTCGACCCGGCGTCGGGCGCCTGGAAGACGTTCTATCTCAGAACGCGCCCACCGGCCTACGCGGTCGATGTCACGGATGGCACGACACCGATCTGGCAGACGCTCGGCAACCTCGATCAGGCCAAAAGCGCGTATGGCCCGATTGTCTATAACAAAGCGCCAGGCATTCTAAAGCAGCTGTCGTTCCTGGTCGGCGACACGGCTTTTCGCGATGGCCTACGCGCGTACCTGCAAGAACACGCGTACGCGAACGCGACATGGGAAGATCTGCTGTCGTCGATCAGCAAGGCCTCGCACCGCCCACTCGACGCCTGGGGTCGCGCGTACATCCTGCGCCCAGGCGTGCCGATTGTCGAGCAGCACGTCAGCGCGACCGCGATCACGCTCGTGCAGCACCCCGCGCGCCCGCTGTCCGGCCCGGGACCATGGCCGATCAAGCTCGATGTCGACGTCGACGAGCGCGCGCGGTCGGTCGAGATGCGAGGGATCCGGACGACGATACCGGGCAAACCTCGCTCGTTCGTGTTCGCCAACGCCGGCGACTACGCCTATGCGATCGTGGTACTCGACACGGCGAGCGCGACCTGGGTCGAGCATCACGTTGGCGAAGTCTCCGATCCCTTGCTGCGCGCGCAGCTCTGGGGCGCGATGTGGGATCTGGTGCGCGATGCGCGGTTCGAGCCGGACCGGTTCCTGGCGATGGTGGCGCGCTATATCCCGACGGAGTCGGACGAGCAGATCGCCACCTTCGTGCTGAATCGAAGCGTACGAGCCGCTACGGCGTATCGATCCGCGCCGAGCCCGTCGCTGGAGCAGTTGTTCGCGGCGATGGCCGATGATCGGACCCGCTCCTTCGGCATTCGCAAGGCAAGCGTGGATGCCCTGATCGGTATCGCGTCGACGCCGCAAGGGCTGCAACAGCTGACTGATTGGCTCAAGGGCGACTCGCTGGCGGGCGCGCCACTCAAGGAGCCGACGCGCTGGGCCATTGTCACCCAGCTGCTCGCGAAAACTCCCGCCGAGGCCGAGGGGCGATTTGAGGACGAAGAGAAGCGTGACCCCGGGACTGAGGGCAAGCGCCGCGCGTTTATTGCACGAGCGGCGATCCCCGATGCGGACGGCAAGCGCGCGTACTTCCAGCGGTATTTGAGCGACACCACGCTCAACGAAGAGTGGGTGACCGCGAGCCTGCGCGCGTTCAACGACCCGCTTGAGAGCACGCTCACGCAGCCGCTCCTCATGGCGGCGCTCGACACGCTCCCGTGGATACAAACGCACCGGCGCATCTTTTTCCTCGGGCAATGGCTCGGGGCGTTCCTCGACGGACAGACGAGCCCCGAGTCACTACGCGAGGTCGATCAGTTTTTATCGGCGCATCCCAACCTGCCGATAGATCTTCGCCAAAAGGTTTTGCAGGCCGAGGACGAACTGAGCCGTACGGTTCGAATACGAGCGGCTCAGAACGTCATGAGATAGCGAGCCAGCACTACTGGACACTCGGCGTACGCGCGTGCAATCTGCTAGCAACCCCCAATCGAGAGAGAACTATCGTGCGCACTACGCTCCTGGCCCTAGTATGTCTCCCGGCCATCGCTATTGCTCAGTCCGCTCCCGTGTCGGATGCATTCAAAGATTTCGCGAAGAAAGAGGGTAAGAACCTGGTTGCGGCGGCCGATGAGTTCCCAGCCGACAAGTATGGCTATAAGCCGACTGATAAGCAGATGACGGTCGGCGACATCGTCGCCCACTTGATCGAAGGAAACGATTACCTGTGCGGCGCGATCAGCGGACAGAAGGCGCCGGCACGGGCCAATAAGCCGAAGGGCAGCGACGCGAAGGATGCGCTGATGAGCCAGTTGAAGGACTCGTTCGAATTCTGCGACAAGTCGCTAGCGTCGCTCGACGACTCAAAGCTCGGCGAGCAGCTGCCCTTCTTTGGTGGCAAGACGCAGACGCGTGCCGCGGTCATGACGATCACGACCGGCGACTGGGCTGACCACTACAGCCAGATGGCGAACTATCTCCGTCTGAACAACATGCTGCCGCCGACGGCCCAGAAGAAGCCAGCGGCCTGAAGTTTAGGAACCCAAGCCCTATCCGAAGGTTCTGACCGGGTGGACGGCGGCGATCGCGTCGCCGTCCGCCCGGAGCGCGGCGAGATCCGCGGGATGTCCGAACCGATAGATCACGACTAAACGATCATCGCCGTCGGACTCGAACACGAGCACTCCCCGAAATCCATTTGCCTGCCCCGCGGCCGTCGCCAGTGCGCCCGCCGGCTGCGATCCGCGCGCGATTTGCTCGAAGGCGTATGTGTCTTTCGAGAGCGGATCGATAGACGCATCCCCACGGCTCGTCACCAACCGGTAGAGGCCGAGCGCACTCGACTCGGCGACATCGCGTTTCTGCTGAACGAGATGATGGTCGTCCCATGACGACCGCAGATGCCGAAACGCCTCGTGCCCCTCGAGATCCACGAGCGCGATCACGCGGCGATCATTCACAGACTTGAGCACCGCCGCCACACGCACGCCGAGCGGCTCTTTGCGCGCCTTTTCGATCAGCGTCTCGTACGCCGAGATCCCGGCATCGACGCGCTCCGCTTTCGTATGCACGACGTCGATCGCGCACCAAGCATTTGGTGCGAACGTGACTGGTACGCCACCTTGACGATGATCCGTCGGCGTATGGCGCTCGATGTCTTCATGTGGTCGGGTCATGTCGCTAGCATGTATACACAGAGACCGGAGGACAGACAATGGACGCGTGGCGGCCTGTTGAGCGACCGTTGAACCTCCCGGAGAAAAAGTTGGCACGAGCTCATGCGCTAGGGTGTCTCTAGTAATGTTTTCCCGAAGCCAACCGGAATAGCGAAGTTAGAGCCGCCGAAGTGACGCAGGATGGCGAAGTTGATGCCGATGACTTTGCCCTGATCGTTAAAGAGCGGCCCGCCAGACCCGCCTGATGTGGTCTGAGCATCGTAAACGATCCGATCCGAGAGCACATCGCCGATGTGCCCCTGGGTCGTGATCGGCCGAATGAGATGCCGCCGCGCGAGCTCCTCCATCACTTGCGATGGATCCCCTTTCGATGCCGTCGCGATGGACCTCAACGTCTCGGCGCCGGCACGCGCTAAAATGGCATCGATGGCCGTCGGATAGCCGAGCAACACGACAGGCGCGCCACTCACCGCCGCGTTCTGACCGTCGGCGAGCGCGACGGTCTTGATCCCGAGCCCGGAGACGTCGCCACGCACAATCGCGACGTCGGCGGTCGACGAGATGCGCTCGGTGTCGATCGTGATGCCGTGCGACACGCCGGGGAAGTACGCCCGCATTTCCGTGATCACGGGATCGAGCCCCTGACCGAGTAGCTCCTTGAGCTCGTCGTTTTCCCACCACGGCTCGGCCACGTGATGATTCGTCAAAATCCGCCCGTTGTCCGACGCAAGAAACCCGGTGCCGAACGCGTCGACATGCACCTCGGGGCCGTACCCGGTCAAACTCACGAGCGGGTTATTGTGCTCGTCGACGGTAGGCCCGCCGCTGTCGGTCATGCCGGCGTAATGCAACCGCTGCCCACTCGCATGATCGCGAAACGCCAGCGTCACATGAATGAGACACACACTCGGCTCATACGTCTGAATGATCGTCTGCGCGACACTCCCGGCGATCTCGAGCTTCGACAGTCGCGTCTCGAGCGCACTATCGCTCGCATGCCGCGACATGTCGAGCAGCTGCTGCTGCGTCAATACCCCCGACTGCAATTTCGTCAGCGCGGCGTACACGCGAGCGTTTTGCGCCTGCGCATGCCGATAGAAGTAGAACGACGCGACCCCGATCGCGATCAACGCGAAGACCGTGACGAGCGCGCCGACTCGCACGGTCCGCCGCTCTTCCTTCACGGCCGCGACCACCGCGGCCTCGCCCTCGACGCGCCGCAACTGCTCGCGCTCGCGCAGCTGCGCCCGAATGCGCGACAAGAGCTCGTGCGGCTCGAACGGCAGCGAGATCGCGTCGTCCGCGCCGAGGTCGAGCCCACGCGCGCGCTCGGCCGCGCCACCTTGCGAGAGCATGACGACGCGAATCTCGCGCGTGTGCTCCGAGCCCTTGATCTCCGACAGCAAGTCGCAGCAGGTGAGATCCGGCGGATCGGCGCCGAGTACGACGAGGTCGGGCTCGAAGGCGAGGACCGACTTCATGCCCCCGCTGTAGTCGGTCGAGACCTCGTATCCGGCCTGGCTCAGTGTCTCCACGATGCTCGCCCGGAGCGACTCGTCGGATTCGACCACCAGCAGCTTGCTTGCGCGCAGTGTCATGCGAGGAATCTATTCGGGACAGCGCTGATTCGTTTCGTGCCAGCGAACATGTGTTGGGGCCCGCTAGCGGCGGCCGACGCACGCGCGCAAGCAGTCATTTGGGGCGCGATCGGTGGCGCGGCCGGCTTACGTGGTGACGCTTCCCCGCAGGCGGGCAGCCTGCTCCTCGAGTACAAGCCCATACCATGGCTTACGCTCTCGGCTAACCCAGCCGTTGATCACATCACCGTGCCGTCGACAACCGGCGGCTCCGTCTCGAGCACCGGCCCCACCGATCTGCCACTCGGTGTAGCCGCGTCTCATGAGCTTCCAAACACTCCGTTATCCCTCACACTCGGCGCGGGCCTCGAGCTCACTCTCCCTACCGGCAACTCCTCCACTGGCCTCGGCAGCGGCCAAACCGCCGTCGCCGGCGAGCTCGGCGCCGGCATTTCCCCGACCGACAACGTCTCTTCGACGTGAGCCTGTGGCACCCGCTCGCGGGTGACGGCATCAACGGCGCGATCGACGCCCCGCGCGCGACCTCCATCGATCTCGAAGCCGGCTACGATTGGACTGAGCGCTTCAACACGAGCATCGGCTACTCCACCGACGTCGGCCCCGCCGACTCCGGCACTGTCCTGCCGCAATCAATAGCGGCCGGCTTCGTCTGGGCATTCGCCAAGCCACTGGCGTTGACCGTCAACGGCGCGCACGGCGTCACCAGCGGCGCTCCGCGTTGGCTCGTCTCCGTCGGTATAGGCACCGTATTTTCCGGCATCAACCCTTCGGGCCGAATTCAATTTTCGGGCAACTTCGGCATGGTTTGGGTCGCGGCGTGGGGCGAGGGCAAAAAGAAGTAGAGTCAAGTCCGATGGAACTCCATGACCCAATTCGTTTCCCACGTTTTGCCACTGTCTGACGACACGGCTTGCTCCCATCGCGCCGAGGTCGGTGTGATCTGCGACCAGATAAACCGCGTGCCCGGGGAATAGAACGTCCCGACACCGTTCTCGAAATGTCCCTTGACCGGTGGGTCCATCGGCAGATGCGGATCGCGGCTGTCGACCCACCAGATTGCCCATTGCGCGGTCTTCGGATCATATGCGCGCAATCCCACACCGTGCGTGACGCCGCTCGGCTTGTTGAACGTGTGGTCCTCGACATTGCCCTGCCCGCTCATGAGCGCCCAGTTCACGCACGTGCCATCGAACTCGAGCCATGTGTGGTCCGCGCGCAGGACGCGATGGTGGACGCGCCACGAGCCGACAAGAAAGTCGAATGCGTGCTCCTGAGCATCAGCGGTCCGGAACGCGCCGAGGAGCGCGAGGCCGAGCATGAGTCGTCGCAGCATGGGCTCGATAGTACCAATATCTTGAAGCGTGCCTAGCTCCACTCCGCGCGTCGATCGCGGTCTCGCGCATGACCACCGGTATGCGTACCACCTCGCGCAGTCGATAATTTGAGTCGTGGTCACCTATCGCGTACTACTTATTGGCGGCATCGGTGCGTTGGCCGCCTGCTCACACACGGACCGCATTACGACTCCCGCGACCCCGTCGCGGACACCCCATGTCGTGGCTGCGCCGATCCATGACGTACGCACGGTGGCCGAGCTATCCATGCTGTACTGTCCAATGGTCCTCCAACATGCCGGGACAGGGCAAGGGCTGCATGACACGAGCTACGCCGTGGCTGACACGGCGACTCGTATTGTGCTGTTCGATGTTTCTGGCGTGCGGACGGAGATTCTCCGCCTCACGGTAGCCGGACCACCGCGCGGACCGGTATCAGTTACGATCGCGTATTCTCCCGCCACCGCGGCATCGGACTCGATCGCCGACGCATGCAGCAAGCGGATCTTTGGGGCGATCGACCAGCTCGTCACTCGCTTGCACGTCGGTGACTCGGTCGTGTTGGCATCCACCCCCACGACGCTTGGTCCGAACCCGACCGCATTCACGGTACCCGGAGGCATTCCAGCGCACGGCCCCCGCATCGAGCTGGCCGTCACGCTACCGCCGGAGGTCAAACTTCAGGCGACCCATGGCGTGGGCTTGTACTTGCCTGACGGGACTCAGGTACGACTGGAGGCCGTGTCCATCGCCACGGACGGCACCAAGCGCACATTGCGCTTCGGCGGCTTCGAGAGTAGTCGCGCCGGGGAGGCGATCACATTCTGGGATGATGTGGCGGTTGCTCCAACTGCTCGCGCGGACCGCGTCTTGATCTCGGCGAACGTGCCAGTGCAGGCGACGCGCATCGATTGGTGGACCGGCGATCCGTCACAACGCATTGTGTGGCCGTAAGCTCTCGCGACTACCCGTTCGCCTACCATCTCGCTGACGCAGAAAATTGGCCGTCGATCCAGCGGGACGGCCTGTTCAGTGCTGAAGCACTGATTCGACGCGCCGGTCTTTCGGGAAAACGCGCCGAGCCGTATCGCCGCTATCGCCCTGAGAGCATGCAGCTCCCGTCGGGCGTGTGGATCCGCGATCAGCGACCCATGCCACCGGCCGCCTTAACGCGATGCTTGGATCCGGGCCTCGATCCGGACGCGTGGTATGCGCTCGTCAACGCGAAAGTGTTCTTCTGGCTCTCGATCGAGCGTCTCGAACGACAGCGCGCGGCGTGTGGGAGACGCCCGCAGGTCATGGTTGTCATCGACCTGCCCGCGCTCTTGGAACGTCACGGCGACCGCGCGTCCGTGACGCCATTCAACGTCGGGAACGCCAAACGCCGCGCCGCGTCCCGAGGCCGGCGAACGTTCGTGCCATTCGCATCGTGGCGCGCGACGCGTTGGGCCAGTGAGTCGCGACCAGGTGGACCGATCCGCGCGCCGAGTCATCCACCGGCGGAGCTGACGGTGGACGACGCGATCGCCGACGTTATGGAGTTTGTGGTTGACGTGCGCACGCGCGCTGGAGCACGTCGGGCGTGATGTTGGCGCCCGTCACCAAGAGAACGGTATGCGTGCCAGGCAGAAACTTGCCGTGCAACAGCGCCGCGGTAGCGGCCGCGCCCGCCGGCTCGGCGATCACGTGCTCCACGGAAGCCAGATGCCAGATGGCGGCCAGCATTTCGTCCTCCGTCACGAGGACGACCTCGTCGACCAGTTCACGGATCGCCTCAACGTTCTCAGCCTCGGGCGTACGGGTCGCCAGGCCGTCCGCGATGGTATCGCAAGTGTCAGTCGCGATCACGCACCCGTCCTTCCACGACAGGTAGTAGGACGGCGCCTGGGTAGCTTGGACGCCCACAACGCGAACGTTGGGCGAGAGCGGCTTCGCGATGCCGGCGACCCCGCGAATCAGCGCCGTATCGCCCATAGGAACGACGATCGTGTCGACCGAAGGGAGTTGCTCGAAGACCTCGAGCGCGATGGTCGCGGGACCGGCCGGGAGATCCGGATCGGTTGCATCGTTCAGGAAGTACACGGCCGGGTCGTTGGCCGCGTACGCGATCGCGCGCTGGCACGCGGCGGCGAGATCCGGCGTCTCGTCCTCGACGATGCGCGCACCGAGGGATGCGATGCGCGCGCGTTTCACCGGGTTTGGGTGTGAGGGCAGAAAGATCGTTGCTGGCACACCCAGCTGTCGCGCGGCGAACGCAACGGCCGCGCCGTGATTGCCGGTGCTCGACGCCGTGACCTCACGAATGGTTCGCCGCGCCAGGTTCGCGGCGAGTGCGTAGATCGCGCCGCGCGGCTTGAATGAGCCGGTCGGCAGGTCGCTTTCTAATTTGACATAAGCTTGACTGGCGAAGGCGCTCGCGAGTCGGGATGGCGGGAAATACCGGCGTAGCAGTGTCTCCGCCTCGCGCGCTGCCGCTAGCGTAGGAATGGCGCTTGTCATTGATTCACCAACATGATAACAGCCCTTATCGCGCTCGCGCTGCAAACGTCGGCCACCGCCTGCCCGGCGGGCCAGACCGAAGTCCGGCCGGGCAACTGCCAGGCGCCGCAGGAGCCGCCACCGAGCATCGTCGACTATCGCCCGAAGTCGACGCTGATCACGGCCGCGCATCTGGTCAAGGCGGCCAAGTATCCGGCGATTGACTTCCATGGCCATCCGAATGAGCTCATCATGTCGGCCTCAGGTCTCGAGACGCTGCACAAAGCGCTCGATGGCCTGAATGTTCGCATGATGGTCGCCGCCGACAATCTATCCGGCGCCGAGATTCGCGAGGCCATGACGGCGATCCGTGCGTCGGGTGCCATGCGAGATCGAGTCCGGGTACTCGCCGGCATCAACTTCAACGACGTGGGGCCGGGATGGGCCGAACAGGCCGTGAAAGAGCTCGATGCGGATATCGCGGCCGGCGCCGTCGGTGTTGGTGAGATCTCGAAAAGTCTCGGACTCTCGGTCAAGAAACGCGATGGCACACGCCTGCGCATTGACGATCCAGCACTCGACCCCGTCTGGGATGAGTGCGCGCGACTCGGCATTCCCGTGTTCATTCACACCGCGGATCCGGCCGAGTTCTTCCAGCCGGTCGACTACACGAACGAACGTTGGCTCGAGTTAACGCTGTTTCCGGGACGCCGCTATCCCAAAGATCGCTTCCCGAGCTTCGACGAATTAATGGTCGAACGGGACAACATGTTCCGCAAGCACCCGAAGACCACGTTCGTCGCCGCCCACATGGGCTGGCATGCGAACGATCTCGCATCGCTGAGCGCGATGCTCGATGCCATGCCGAACGTATACACCGAGGTCGGCGCGGTGCTCTACGACATCGGCCGCACGCCTCGCGCGTCACACGAATTCTTCATCAAGTACCAGGATCGCATTCTCTTCGGCAAAGATTCGTTTCAACCCGTCGAGTATCCGTACTACTTCCGCGTCTTCGAGACCGCGGATGAGTACTTCGATTACTATCGACCCTATCACGCGTTCTGGAAGCTCTACGGCATCGATCTTCCGGACAGCGTGCTCAAAAAGGTCTATTCCGGGAACGCCCTCAAAATCACTAAGGGTTTGCCGCGCTAACGACCGCGCGGGCGACCGTATCCGCGAGCATCCCGACGAGCCGACTCATCGCCAGCGTCTGCTGGCGATAGTCGCCCGGCGGCGCCGGCTGACGCAAGCGCAGATGCCGGCTCGCGACCACGGTGTCGCCGGTAGCTGAGACGATGGACCAGCTGCCATCGAATACCACCTGGCCACCCGGCTCGGCGACGAATCGCAGGATATCGACCACCACTTCGTGCACATGCGCGGGAGCCGGTTCGTCAGCGTAGAGCACGGCGCCCGGCGGCAGGCGGTCCGCGAGATCCTGCGTGAGCACGCGCCGCAGAATGTCGCCGAACGGCGCGCCCCACCGATGTTGATCGCTGACCGTGAGCTGAGTCGCGGTTGACTCGCTCACCATCTCCTGCCGGTCGAGCGATGGCGGCACATGGATCGCGGCGACTTGAATCGGCACCAGGCCCTCGGCCCCCGACGCATGATCAGGAACGACGGCGGTCAACGTGAAGAACTGCACCGGCGGACTCGTGCGGCAGGCCGCGATCACCCAACAGGCGGCGATCGCCCACACGAAGCACGCCCAGCGCCAGGCACTCACCGCTGACGGCCGCTCACGAGCGCCTCCGGATGCTGATCGAGAAAATCCGCCAGCGTCCGCAACGCGCGCGCCGCGCCGGTCATCTCCCGCAACGCGTCGCGCAGATTCCCGTCGGGCGCGGCTGGCGATCCACCGGTGACCCGTCGCACCGATGCGACGGTAGCATCGAGCTCGTTCGCCGTCTGACCTAGCTGCTGGATCATTGGCGGCAGTGCCGGTCCGACCTTGCGCATGGTCGAATCCAACGTCGCCAGCGTGCTATCCAGATGATCAATCGCGCTCGGCAACGCCGGCGCCGACACGAGCGAACGCACGCGCGACGTGATCGCCCGCACGTTCGCCCCGATCGCCTCGATCGGCAGTTGATTCACTTCGGTCATGAGCCGGTTGAGACTCGCACCGGGCGCCGCGGGGATCTCTCGCTCGCCGTCGGCCACCGCCAACGTCGCTTTCGGCGCGTGCGGCACCATGGCCAACTCCACCTGGGCGGCTCCGATCAGCGGCGGCGTATGCACGAGTTGCGCGCGCAGCCCCTTCTCGACGAGTGTACTGACGGTCGCGTCGATGGTCGGTGCCTGTACACCGAGGCGTGCCGGGTCGAGCCCGATCTCGACCGGGGTCGCGAGCGCGCCGGTAATCGGGTCGTAGGCAAGCCTGACCCCAGTCACGTGACCGACCGTGAATCCGCGAACGGTGACCGGAGCGCCAACCTCGAGATCGCCGACCGGACCCGCAAGTCGCACGAGAAAGCGGGCCATCGTCCCGATGCTGTCTGGCATGGGTCCCGACACGCCGACAAAGTGGCGCGACGGCTTCCCTTGTCCGGGAACGAGTGCGATCGTCGGCCCTGACAACACCGACTTGAGCGAGGAGAGATTGGAGAGGCTCGGATGCGCTCCCTCGAGATAAAATCTCGTACCGGCGTTGAGCGCGCGTTTCATCTCGCGATCGATCGACAGCGAGACATTGACGTGCCGCTGGTCGTCGGTCAGATCGACGCCCGTCACCTCGCCCACCTGCACGCCGCGATACGTCACGTCGGATCCGTTGGCCTTGAGCCCCTCGGCGTTGTCGAACACCACCGTAACCTTGATACCATTGGTACTGAGGGCGCGGAGCAACAACCAGACGACGAGCGCCACGGCCGCGATCGGCACGGACCAGATCCAGCCGGGCCACCGCGTCCGGCGCTTGCCACTCTCGGTGCGCTTGACGTCCGTCATCGCGCCATGTCCCAGAGCAGTCGCGGATCGAACGTCCGAGAGGCGATCATCGTGAGGGTGACGACGAGAATGAACGCCGCTGCTCCCGTGTCGGCCCTGGTGCTCGCGAGTGAATCGAAGTGGAGGAGCGGCAGGAATACGGCGATGGTGAACACGTCGATGCACGACCATCGCCCGACCTCGTCGATCAGCCGATAGAGCTTCGTCTTGAAGACGAGATGCGATCGCGAGCGCCGGTGCACGGACACGACGAACCATCCGAGACCGACGAGCTTGAGCAGCGGGATCGCGATGCTCGTGCAGGTGATGAGAATCGCCAGCGGCCACAATCCGGCGCTGATCAACTCCCGCACGCCATCGATGATGCGATGCGGCACCAGTTGGCCCATCTGCAGCGCGGTGCTCATCGGAAATATGTTGGCCGGGATATAGAGCGCGGCGCCCGCGATGACGAGCGCGGTCGTGCGAATCAACGTATCCGGCTTGCGCGCGCCGAGGGTTTGACCACATCGCGAGCACGGGGTTCCTTCGGCGTCAGCCGGGACCACCAAATCGCAGATCGTACACGAGATCGCCGGCACCTGTTCGTCCAACTGCCGTTCCGGGGCGATCGTGCGCCAGGCGGTGCGCCGGTCGAGCGACGCCCGCGACAGCATCGAGAGCAGGGCCGCCGCGATAAAGCAGATCCCGCCCCATTCGATGGTGACAGGCAGGTTCGCTCTGACACGGCTGTAGCCGACGGCGCAGCCGATCAGAAACACATCGGGCATGGCCCACGCATCGAGCGCGAGCGTCCACCGAAATCCCCAGCCGAGCCAGGCTGGCCGATAGCGCGTCAGTACACAGCCCAGCACGAGGCTGAGAAGACCGAACCGAATGAACGGCAGCACGACGGCAAACATCCCCACCAAGGCCGCGATGACGACCCAATGGGTGTTCCAGAGCATACCGACACCTGACGCGAGATGGCTCGTGTGACGCACGCTCAACATGGTGACGCTCATGAGCGGCAGCAGGTTGGCGGGAAAGAGCAGAATGAAAACCGAGAACGCACAGGAGAAGGCCGCGACCATACTCCGTCCCGCGGTCCGCTCCAGGTGATGGTCGCACGTCGGACAGATCGCGGCGTCGCCCAACGACAGCACCGGCACGGTCTGAATCGTTCCGCAATCGGGACACGCAATGGCCATGGTCAGACGGCTCCAGTCGCGCGCCGGAACGCGGGCGCGGCTACCTCGAGCGCAAGCACATGCACCGCGGCCGCGGTTGGAATCGCGACGATTATGCCGAGCACGCCACCCAGTCCGGCGCCGATCACGATCGCCACGATGACGAGTGTCTGCGGGATCGACGTCTGCCGCTCCATGATGTTCGGCGTCAGCACGTGTCCCTCGAACTCCTGCAGGAAGCAATAGAGCCCGAGCGCGATCAGCGCCTTCGTCGGCGACTGCGCGAGCGCGACGAGAATGACCGGGATACCCGCCGCGACCGGACCGATATAGGGAATGGGCTCCCCCATGCCGGTGATGACGCCGAGCGCGATGGGGTAGTCGACGCCGATGATCCAGAGGCCGACGCCCGCGAGGACCGCCATGACGGCGCCATTGATGGCCGCGCCGCGCACATACCCTCCCATCGCCTGACCCATGTCATGGAGGAGCTTCGTCGAGCGGTCGCGCTTCGCCGCTGGGAACAACGACTGAACGAAGCGC
This sequence comes from Gemmatimonadaceae bacterium, assembly GCA_035652495.1. Taxonomy (GTDB): domain Bacteria; phylum Gemmatimonadota; class Gemmatimonadetes; order Gemmatimonadales; family Gemmatimonadaceae; genus DASRDS01. Next base: position 3,772 of record DASRDS010000434.1, on the reverse strand, counting down.
GAGAGGCCCGGCGAGCCGGCCAACCAATAGATCGCCAGAAAAACGATGACGAGCAGATCCGTGAGCGCGGACAGGAGTTGACGGGGCAGCGTCACCACATACTGCAGGACGCCCCCGGCCGCACCCGTGATGATCTTGGAGATCGAACCCTGCGTGACACTGTCCGCCCGGTGAAGCCAGCCCTGGACATCCTTCACCATCCCCGGCCCGCGCTCGACGAGGCTCGTGACCTGCGCGGCCAACGATGGAATCACGAGCCAACCGGCGAGCGAGAACACGAGAACGACCGCGAGAATCACGAGGGTGATCGCGAACGAGCGCCTCATCCGACGCTGGAGCCACGTCACCAGCGGTTCCAGTGCTTCGGCGATCGCGATCGCGACGATCAGCAGGCCGAGCGGCTCGGTGACATAGCGTATGACCGCCAGGGCGCCGATCCCGAGGGCGATGCCGACGGCCAACGGCAGCGTCGAACCCCATCCGAGTCGGATACCTCTCACCGACGCGGAAATTCGCAGCGTTCATGCCGTGGCCGCTGAAAGAACCCCCTAGGGGGCTTAGAATTGCCTCATGCTGAACCGTCGAATGGCCGTGCTGGCCATGCTGGTTCTGATCGTTGGCTGTCAGCACCATCAGACACTCATCGTCAATGCTCAGGTAATCGATGGCACCGGCTCGGCCGCGCGACTGGCCTCAGTGCGTATCGTGGGCGACAAGATCACCGAAGTCGGCACCCTCAGACCGACAAGCGCCGACAGCGTAGTCGACGCCCATGGCCTGGTCCTCGCGCCGGGATTTATCGACGACCACTCCCACCACGATGGTGGCCTGTTCCAACATCCCGAAGCGCTCGCGGCCGTCAGCCAAGGTATCACGACGATCGTCGTCGGACAGGACGGCGGCTCACACCTGCCCCTCGCCGCGTACTTCGACTCGCTCGAGCGCACACCGGTCGCGATCAACGTCGCGTCCTACTCGGGCCACGGCACGATCCGTCGCGCCGTTATGGGCGAGGACTACAAACGCCTCGCGAAGCCCGACGAGATCAGCCAGATGCAGGACCTGCTGCGCAAAGACATGGCGGCGGGCGCGCTCGGCCTCTCGACCGGCCTCGAGTACGACCCCGGCATTTACTCGAACACCGATGAGCTGGTCGCTCTCGCGAAAATCTCGGCCGCATCCCATGGCCGCTACATCAGCCACATGCGGAACGAAGAAGAGGGCGTATTCGACGCCGTCCACGAGCTGCTGACGATCGGCCAGCAAGCGCACCTGCCGGTCGAAGTTTCGCACATGAAGTTGGCGATGAAGGAGCTCTGGGGACAAAGCACCCGACTCATCGCCATGCTCGACTCGGCCCGCGCCACCGGCATCCAGGTTACGGCCGACATTTATCCGTACACGGCCTGGCACTCGGATCTCACGGTCAATTTCCCGAAGCGCGACTTCAACGATACGGCGTACTCGCGCTACGTCCTGAAGGAGATCGTACCGGCCGACGGGTTGATCCTCACATCATTCGCGCCGCACCCGGACTACGTCGGACAGACGCTGGCGCAGGTCGCCCAGGGGCGCAAGGCGGATCCGGCGGTGACGCTCCTCAACCTCATTCACGAATCGCAGCAGTACGCCGACGCCCACCACCTTCATCTCGATGACGATTCCGTACAAGGCGTGATCGGCGCGAGCATGTCCGAAGAAGACGTCGATCGCATCATCCAGTGGCCTTACACGAGCTTCTGCACCGACGGCGCCCTCGACAGCCGCCACCCGCGCGGCATCGGCAGCTTCCCGCGGATCCTCGGACACTTCGTGCGCGAGGAGCACGTGCTGACTCTACCAGAGGCCGTTCGCAAGGCAACATCGCTCGCGGCCGCGAATGTCGGCATCGCCAACCGCGGCACGATCGCCGCCGGCAACTACGCGGATCTCGTGTTGTTCGATCCCGCGACGGTCATCGACCGGGCGACGTACACCGAGCCGCATCTCATCTCGACCGGCATCGCGCACGTCTGGGTGAACGGCCAGACCGTGTGGACCAACGGCCAGACGACAACTAGCCGCCCAGGCCAGGTCGTACGGCTGACTCAGCACTAGCCCAGTGTCACCTCCATCGGCCGCTTACGCCAGTCAGGCTGGCGGTCACAACACCGATCAAGACGAACACGACGATCGCTGCGACGATCACCACGGCCGTGTAGCCCATGGCCCGGTCCGCTGGCGTTTTCATGAGTATGGGCAGGCCGGTGTACAGCAAATACAGACTATAGAGACCGAGCAGCCCGAGGATGCCGAGCGCGGGAACGAGGCCGACGACGCCGACGACCCAGCTGGCGGTAGCCGAGTAGGCCGCGACCTTGAAGGCGCGCACTTGATCCTTCTGGCCGCCGAATGTCGGCGCCAGAGCATCAATAACCAGCGCGAGCACGTAGGTCCCGATTAATGCCCCGAGATACCGGGCGACGAGCACACGGATGACCGTGCCAATGCTGAACCCGAGCAGCGCCAGCCCGATCGCGCCGCATACCGCCGGTATGGCGGCGAGGATCATCACGTACCCGGTGTAGATCGACGCGACCGTCGCGGCCTCGCCGTCGATCACCGCCCACTCCGCCGTGGGCTGTACGAGGATCGCCTTCACGCGTGGGACGAGCGTATGACCTCCGTCTCGAGGGTGACTCGTGATCGCTTCCTTGCGCTCTTGATAACGTAGCGAGTTCGGCCCGATTCTCACGTCGGAATTTTCTGTTTCCGAACAAGACGTTGACGCGGGCGCTTCCCGCTATCGCTGCCCTGCGGGGTCTGCTATCGTAGCGCCATGATTCGCACTCTCCTCAAGGCGCCGGGTTTCACGATCGCGGCGTTGCTCTCGCTCACGATTGGCATTGGCGCGACCAGCGCGATCTTCGGCGTGGCAAACGCGCTGTTGCTTCGCCCGCTGCCGTATCCGCACGCCGAGCGACTCGCAATGCTCTGGCAGCGGTCGCCGGGGCTCAATGTCCCGCGGGATTGGCTCTCACTTGGACAGTATCTCGATATCAAGGCCGAGAACACGGTGTTCGATCGTGTCGCGGCCGCGATCGGCGCAAGCTTCAACATGACGGGCAACGGCACGCCGGAGCGAGTCGACGGCGTCCGCGTGTCGTGGGACCTTCTCTCGATGCTCGGCGCGCACGGTGATCGGCCACCTGTTCACGGCGGATGACGATCAGCCGGGCCGTGCGCCCGGCGTCCTGCTCACGTATGGGTTTTGGCAGCGACGCTTCGGGGGCGATCCGAGCGTGCTCGGCAAGACCCTGACGCTCAGCGGCAACAGCGTCCCGATCGTCGGGGTGTTGTCGCGCGACTTCGTGTTCGACAAAGATGTGATGCCCGCCGTCAATAGCGTGCAGCGCATTGAGCTGATCCTGCCACTGCCGGTCGCGGCCAGCGCGCGCGGCAATCGCGATGGCGAGGACTTCAACCTGTTCGCGTCACTCAAGCCGGGCGTCACGTTGGCCTCGGCGCAGTCCCAGATGGAGACGATCGCGGCGCGCATGCGGCAGGAGTATCCAGCGTTCTATCCCGCGAACAGCGGGCTCACGATCAGCGTCGTGCCACTGATCGACCAGGTCGTGGGCGATACGCGCCTGGCGCTCTATGTCCTCCTCGGCGCGGTCGCGCTCCTGCTCGCGATCGCGTGCAGCAACGTCGCGGGCCTTCTCGTGTCGCGCGCGATCGTCCGCGAGAAGGAGCTCGCGATTCGCGCGGCGATCGGGGCGAACCGGCGGCG
>DASRDS010000433.1:0-14892 GCA_035652495.1 Gemmatimonadaceae bacterium | reverse complement strand
GCCGACCATTTCTTGCACCGGGTCGCCGGGTGCCACGTAGAGCAGGAGAAACGCGACGACGAGTACGCCGATCAGCGTGGGCACCGCCAGCGCCAACCGTCGGAGGAAGAATCCGAGTTTAATGGGCGATTTCGACGTCGGTCCAGCGCTGGGCATTGAAGATCACGGGCGGCTGGAAGCCCCTGAGCCACGGCTGCACGGCGTATAGCTCGTTGTAGAAGACGAGAAAGAGCATCGGCGCGTCGGCGAACGCGATGGAATCCGCCTGCTTGTATTCTCGTGTTCTCACGTTCTCATTCGACTCAGCTCGGGCTGAGGTAATGAGGTGATCGAACTGCGGATTCGAGTAAAATGAAACGTTGCCACCCTGGCCGACATTGGCTGATGCCAACAACGGGTACAAAAAGTTTTCCGCGTCGATGTAATCCGCGTACCAATCTTTGAGTACGATATCGGTTTTCCCATTGCGTGCCGCCTCACGCAGAGAATTATTCTCGCGCTGCACGATCGTCACTTTGATGCCAACCGCGGTGAGATACGCTTGGATGGATTGTGCGACCTGTGGGAATGGCGGTTCCAGCGCGCACCACAACTCGAGCGAGATATCGTGCGCGTGTCCCGCGGCGGCGAGTAATTGTTTCGCACGAGCCGGGTCGAAGGGGTACGGCGCGCGTGTCGTGTCCGCGCCGGGCAAAGATGGCGGAACGACACCCGCCGCCAATCGCCCACGCCCAGCCAACAGTTGCTCCAAGATCTTCTTGCGATCAACCGCGTAATTGATCGCTTGGCGAACTTGAGCCGATACCAACGGCCCGCGCGTGGTATTAAACGCCGCGTAGATGAGTCGTAGAGGCGGTGGCGACTTGAGCAACGCCTGGTGCTCATCGGTCTGCTGCCATTGCTGAGTCTCGCCCTCTGGCACATAGAGGAGATCGACGTTGCCGCTCTCGAACTCCGCGACCGCCGTGCTCGGCTCCGGGATGATCCGCGCCTCGAACGAATCCGCCTTCGCGACGCCGTCGAAATACGCGGGATTCTTCGCGAGCCGGATGTAATCGTCGTGCTTCCACTCGACGAACCGCCACGGCCCCGTGCCGATGGGGTGCTCGCTGAAGTCGGTTCCCACGCTCTCGGGCACGATCGCCGCGATCGGCATCGCGAGCAACTTCGGAAATACGGCCAACGGCTGACCAAGCTTGATGGTGAGCGTACTGTCGTCGGTGGCGCGCAACCCGGCAATGCTTGCCGCCTTCCCGCTCGCGAACTCACGCGCGCCGTCGATCGGGTACAACGGCCACAGTGGAATTCCCTTTGTCTCGGGCGCCAAGGCACGCGTCATGCTCGCGACGACGGTTCGAGCGGAGAGCACGCGGCCGTCGTGGAACTGAACGTGTGGTCGAAGGTGAAATGTGTATGTCAGTCCGTCGGGCGACAGTTCCCAACGCTCAGCGACGCCCGGCTGTAGCGTGCCGTCTTGTCCCACACGCGTGAGTCCGTCGAAGAGATCGGACACCAAGCGTCCACTCGGGATGTCATTGGCGTGCGCGGGATCGAGCGATTTCGGATCATAGCGATCCCGCGAGTCGATCAGCGTGTGCCGGGCTGGATTGGCGTCCCCACCGCGGCAACCGACGATAAACACGCACGTGAACAACGCACGGGCGAAGTGACGGTAAACCATTGATACCGTTGACATAATGGGGGGCGCGGCGAGAACTTACGCCGCTGATACCCATGCGTCAATCGCTTTGAGTTACATCCTGTACGCTGACGACCACGAGGACATGCGCCTGATGGTCCGCGCGCTCCTTGCGTCGGCGGGACATGAAGTCTCCCTAGTGGCCGATGGCCGGGCCGCGCTCGATGCCCTGCAGGAGCGCGAACCAGATTTGTTGTTGCTCGATGTCATGATGCCACGCTTGTCCGGCCTCGAAGCGTGTCGCGCCGTCAAAGCGAATCCTTTTACCGCTCGCATTCCGATTTTGATGCTGACCGCGGAAGGCGAGATCGAAAGCAAGGTCGAAGGGTTCGAGGCAGGCGCCGACGATTATTTGGCGAAGCCGTTCGATCCCCGCGAGCTCCGCGCACGAGTGGGTTCACTATTGCGGCTCGTGCGACGTGAGGCCGACCGGAACCCCACCAGTGGATTGCCCGGTGGGCGAGCGATCGAAGAAGAGATTCTCCGTCGCATTGGCCGCGAAGACACGTTCGCGGTCTGCTATCTCGATATCGATTACTTCAAGCCGTTCGCCGACACCTTCGGGTTCGCGGCGGCGGATGCCGTGATCAAAGACACCGCGACCGCCATCGTCGATGCCGTCGCCTTGCACGGCGGCCCGCACGATTTCGTCGGACATGTCGGTGGCGATGACTTCTTGATCGTCACCGATGATGCGCACGCCGAAACGGTGTTGAGAGATAGCACGAGACGGTTTCGCGAAGTGATCGAGCGCGTCGTCGGCTATGAGGCGCTCGACCGCGGCGCGTTCCCCGGGGTCGACCGGGACGGGACGATCAAGCGCTTCCCGATCGCCCGCATGTCGGCCGCCGTCGTGACCGTCCGACCCGACGAATGGGTCTCGATCGGTCACCTGGGCGCACTCGCCGCCGATGCCAAACGGCGCGCGAAGCAGCAGGGAGCAGGGACGATCCTCGTCAACGCCGTGTAAGGCGTTGCTCCGAACGTGATCGCGGCACCGAGCGCGTGGCCGATTCGTCTCGTCGCCGCGCTCTTGTCGGCGTTCGTGCTGGCGCTGGCATTGACGGCTCGCCCCGCCGGCGCGCAAAGCGAGCGATGCGGCGCGACCGATCCGGAAGTCGGCTGGCTCCGCTTCCATGGCAATGTGTCGTTCGACGAAGAGGAGCTCGGAAACGCCATTGTCACGACGCCATCCAGTTGGGCCCGCCGCGTGTTCCGATTCGTCGGGACGCGCCGGTGCCTCGACGGCGACGAGTTCGCCCGTGACCGGGTCCGCCTCGAGATCTTCTACCGTAAGCACGGGTATCGTCAGGCGACGGTCGATACGCTCGTCCGTGCGCTTCGCCCGGGTGTCGTCGGCGTCACGTTCACTGTCCACGAAGGGCTGCCAGTGGTGATCGATTCGCTGACGGTCGATGGCTACAACACGGTCCGGGATGCCCACGCCGACACCGCGCACCTGCCGATCCGGGCCCGCCTCCCGGGTCACCGAGTGGCGCGGAACACGATCTTCGACCAGTACGCAATCGACGCGACCCGCGACCTGATGGTTCGCCGGCTCCAAGCGAGCGGCTATCCGTTTGCCCAAGTCCTCGTGAACAGCGACGTCAACACGGCGAAGCGCGCCGCTTGGGTGGGATTCACCGCCGTTCCCGGTCCGTACGCGCGGATCCGTTCCGTGAACATCGATTCACGCTCCGCTCGTGGTGGGAAAGCCGCGATCCCGGATGCCGTCGCACGCCACCTGAGCGAGCTTAAGCCTGGCAACGCCTACAGCGTGACCGATCTGCAGCGCGCCCAGCGCAACTTGTTCGAGACCGGCGGCTACCGCCGGGTCAGCTACGACATCTCGCCGGACTCGCTCCCGACCGACGTGCCCGATACGGCGCTCGTCGACATCACGCTCCGGATGCAGGAAGACTACATGCACAACGCCAGGGTCGGCGGCGGCTGGGGCACGCTCGACTGCTTCCGAGTGCAGGGCCAGTACACGGACCGCAACTTTTTGAATGGCGCGCGCGACTTCGAGCTTTCGGCGCGCGTTTCCAAGATCGGTATCGGCGACCCGTTCACCGGTCTCAAGGATTCGTTCTGTGCACCCGCACGAAACGACATCTACGCGGATTCGCTGAACTACAACGTTTCCGCGACGTTCCGGCAGGCCGAGCTGTTCGGTGCCAGGCTCTACCCGCAGCTGTCGCTCTATAGCGAGCGCCGATCCGAGTATGACGCCTACGTGCGATCGACCCCGATCGGCGCGACGGCCTCGCTCACCAAGAATCTTGGCTGGCTCGTGACGGTGGCGCCCCAATATACGCTGCAATATGGACGCACCTCGGCTTCGCCGGCGCTGCTCTGCGCCTTGTTCAACCTCTGCCAAGAGAGCGATCAGGCGCGCGTACAACGGGAGGGCGTCCTGAGTCAGCTCGGGCTCACCCTGACGCGCGACGGTCGCGACGACCCGGTGCTCCCGCACCACGGGACGTTCGTGAGCGCGAGCCTGACGCACTCCGGACCCGAGTTGGGCTCGCTCACCGAATTTCAGTTCACGAAAATCACGGGCGAAGCCCGCTGGTATAGCGAGATCGGCAACACCGGCGCCGTGTTTGGCGCGCGTATCCTGGCCGGCCGCATCTTCGGCACCAGCAGCGCGGCCAATGGCATCTCGTTCGTGCCGCTCGATGAGCGCCTGTACGCGGGTGGACCGACCACCGTCCGTGGATTTCCGCAGAACCAACTCGGTCCGGCCGTCTACCTGACGCAGTTCATCGACTCGACCTGCGTCTCCAACGGGGCGGCGCACTGCACCGGCGCTCGCTATAGCCATATTCAGGCGGGGCGCCCAGTCTTCGTTGTGCCGACCGGCGGCAATACCAGCATCGTGGGCAACGCGGAGCTTCGGCTCAAGAGTCCCGTGCTGCCGCAGTACATCGGCTGGACCGTGTTCGTCGACGCCGGGCGCGTCTCGCCGCCGCCGACCGGCGCCGCCAGCCTCGACGAGTCCTTCCGGCAGTTATTCTGGACACCCGGCGTCGGCGTGCAGGTCTTCACGCCGGTCGGACCGGTACGCCTCGATGTGGGGTATAACCCGACGCAACAGCCGTTCGGGCCCGCCTACTACGCGGTGCCGCCGTCGTCCATCTCCAACTCGAAGTTTCAGGCCCAAGCGCCCGTGCTGTGCGTGAGCCCAGGCAATGCCGGCGTCATCGCCAATGATTCGACCGGCGTGCCGGTGCAGACGTTTCCTCCGAAGGCACCTTCATGCCCGGCGAGTTACCAACCGACACTGAAGCACGGCTTTATCAATCATCTGACCCTTAATTTTTCCATCGGCGAAGCCTTCTAGCGCATGCCCGCCCCCGTCCGCCGCCGCGTCATTGTGGCCCTGAGCGCGTTGATTCTCTTCGCGCTCGGCCTCATCGTGGCCGGGGTTGGGGTCTCGATCACGCAGACCGCGTGGGGGAAGGAGCAGATTCGCCGCATCGTCGTCGCCCGCCTGCGCTCCGCGATTCATGGCCGTCTCTACATCGGGCGGATCAGCGGCAACCTGTTCACGAACATTCAGATCGACTCGATCGAGCTCCGCGACCCGGAAGGGCGCCCCTTCCTCTCGACCGGCCGGCTCTACGCCGAGTTCGATCCACGCGATCTCGTCGATCAGCGCATTCTGCTGCAGCGACTCGAGATCGAACATCCGGCCGTCCGCATCGTGAAGTACCGGAAGACCGGGTGGAACTACAAGGAGATCTTCCCGAGCTCGGGCGCGCCGCGCCGCAACCTGCCGCACGTGCGTGGGTTCGGCGACTACATCGTCGCGGGCAATACCACCGTCCACGACGCGTCGTTCGAGTACACGGAGCCGTGGGATCCCGACGATTCCTTACACGGCGCGCGCCGGGACAGCGTGATCAAGCGCGAGCTGGCGAAGCCGGACAGCGGCGTTCGCCAGTGGGGATTTCCCGATGGCTTGATGCACTCGTTCCGCTGGCGGCACAGCACCGTGCAAGCTCGCTATGTTCGCATCGCCGAGCCGGACACGGCGGGACTCTACTTCGTGGTCGACACCGTGTCGACCGATGAGTCCGAGCCGCAGTTCAAGTTTCGGAACATTCGCGGGACCGCGCGGGTGAAGGGCGACTCATTGTGGCTCAACTTCCCGCACTTCGAGCTGCCAGGCACCTCAGGGCGCGCCTCCGGTGAGCTCGTCTTCGGCAACAATCAGCCGGTGCGCATTCATCTGCACGCGGTGGGCGATACCGCGTCCTTGAGCGATTTCGCGTGGATCTACCCGACGCTGCCAAACACGGGCGGCGGCTCGGTCACCGTCGACATTCATAGTCGCCCCGATCCGCACTACATCGACTATATCCTGTCAAAGATGGACGTCAGCACGACCAAGTCGCGGTTCCGCGGCGCCATGACGTTCACGGTTGGCGGGCCGTATCTCGGCGTCCGCAACATGGCGATTCGGGCGACGCCGCTGGACTTCGCCTTTATTCGCCAGCTGTCCGGTCAGCCATTTCCCGTGGACTACCAGGGGCAGTTTACCGGGACCGTCTACGCGAAGGGCGGGCCGCTCAACGATTTCTTCGCTGACAGCATTCGGATGACGTTCGCCGACGCCCATGTACCCGGTGCCACGTCGCAGTTCACGGGTCACGGGCTTTTGGATATCCACGACCCGGCCGTTACTCGATTTCACGCGTTTCAGCTCAACGTCGGTCGATTGGATCTCCGCACGCTTCAGTTTTTGTATCCCGAATTTCCCAAGCTGAACGGCATTGTGGTCGGACACACGGTGCTCGACTCACTTTGGGATGACATTCGTCTCAGAGATGCCGACCTGACACAAATAGACGGACCGGACGAACCCACACGCGCGACCGGCGGCGGGCGGGTGACGTTTGGCGATTCGTTGGTGTCGTACGATCTGGCGTTGCAGTTCAATCGGTTGTCGTTCGCGACCCTGCTGAGATCCTATCCGGGAGCATGGTTCAGAGGATCATTCACGGGCCCGCTCAAGATGAAAGGCACCCTGGATGATCTCGAGCTCTCGGCAGATCTCACCAGTGATGCCGGAGAGGTCGCGACGTCGGGGCATTTCAATCTGCTCGGCCCGATATTCGAAGCGAACGCCACGACCACGTTCACGGACGTCGATATACCGATCCTGTTCGGACGAGAAGGCGTACCGCACACGGACCTGACGGTGACCGCCGTCGGCGACATCACCGGCGACTCGCTGCCGCACACCCGCGGCGCGCTGAAGGTCACCATGGCCCACTCGGTGATCGACAGCGTCAATGCCGACACCGGCCGCGCCGCGCTCGCGTTCGGCAACGGCACGATGCACATCGACTCGCTGCACGCCCAGTCCGCGATCGCGACTCTCAACGCGCAGGGCGCACTCGGCCTCGAATCCGGCCACCACGACTCGACCGCGTTCACGCTCGTGTTCGACTCCCTCGGCGCGCTCCGCCGCTATGTGCCGGATGACACGGTGCACGGCACCGCCCAGGTCACAGGTATTCTCGCGGGCTGGCTCGATTCACTGACCGCGACCGGCCGCGTCGATGCCTCGGACGTGCGCTACGGCCGCGATCGCGTGCACGGCGCGCAGGCGACGTTCGACGTCGCCGGCCTGCCGCGCAACGCCTCGGGCACGGTGACGGTCACGCTCGATACGCTGCGACTCTCGGGCGTCTCGCTGGAACAGGTCGCCGGCGAGGCGCGCGTGGCGCACGGGAAAGAGACGCACGCGACGTTGCACGCGGTGAGCGAGAGCGGTCCCACGGCCGACGCGGGCGGCGCGATCTTCGTGCGGGGCGACACGACCGAGATGGTACTGGACTCGCTGGCGCTGCGGACGCCCGGCAACGACTGGCACCTCGATCACGCCGTGCGGCTCCAAAACGATCGCTCCGGCATTACGCTCGACTCCGCCGTCGCGCGCGGGGCGGTCGCCGGCTGGATCGCCGCGAAAGCCAGGATTCCGCGCGACGGCCCGGTCGCGATTCACGTGAGCGGCGACAGCATTCCGCTCGCGGACTTGGGCGCCCTCGCCCAATCACTGGATCAAGCGGGCGGGTTCGCCGGGTTCGATCTCAATATCGCCAATACGCGCGAGAGCCCGATCATGCAGTTCACCGCGCGGCTCAAAGACGCGCGGCTCGGCGAAGTCAGCCTCGATCAGATCCTCACGAACGGGCATTACCGCGATCACGCGCTCGATCTGCACAGCGATTTCGTGCAGTACGGCGACACGGCGATGCACGTGCACCTGCTGCTGCCGGTCGACCTCGCCCTCGAGAACATCGGGCTCCGGCTGCTCGACGACTCGCTGCGTGGTGAGCTCAGATCCGACAGCGCCAAATTGACGACCCTGCTCGGCGTGCTGCCCAACGTGAGTAACCCCAGCGGCTCGTTCAGCGCGAACATCAATCTGGGGGGCACGTGGCAGCATCCGACCCTCGACGGGCAGGTTTTGGTCGCCGATGGCGCGCTCGGGCTATCGAACCTCGGCGTGCGATGGCACAACGTGAACGCGAAGATCGACCTCAAGGGCGACAGTCTCTCGCTTTCACGTTTCTCGATTGCCACGGAGGAAAACGATCGGCGCGGTGTGGCGAGCCTGGGCGGTTGGATCACGTTCGAGGATCTCGATAACCCGAAGTTCGATGTCTGGCTGCGAGCTGAGCATCTGCACGCCATCGACCGGCTCCGTCTCGCCAATCTCACCGTGTCGACCAAAACCGGTATCGGGACCATCGATACGCTTCGTCTGCGGGGTTCGGAGCAATCCTCGGTGTTGACGGGGACGGTCGTACTCGATCAGGGCAGCATCTTTCTCCCTGATTTCAACAAGAAACAGATCGTGAATCTCGACGATCCGGAGCTCTATAACCTGGTTGATACGTCGCTCTTCGTAAATCGACGTCTGCTGCCAAATGGCCCGCCAAAACTGGTCGCCGGCCTCAATCTCAATAACGTGTCGATTGATCTGGGCACCGACACGTGGCTCAAGTCCACGGAAGCCAACATCAACTTGAGCGGCGCGGTCGAGGTCACCACAGCCCGTTTGCCGAGAGATACTACCCGGGCCTTGGCCCTCACTGGATCCGTCAGCGCGACGCGCGGTTCGTATGTGTTGAATCTCGGGATTGTGCAGCGGACGTTCACCGTCGAGCAACCCGGCACGATCACGTTCAGCGGCGACCCGGAGTTCAACCCGCAGCTCGACATCACCGCGGTGAACATCGTCCACCCCTCGGGTCAGTCGGCGCAGTACGTCAAGCCGGAGCTGCGCATTCAGGTGCACCTGGGCGGCACCCTCGACCACCTGCAACTCGCGCTGTTCAGCGCCGACAGCTTGCCCCAGTCTGATCTGATCAGTTACCTGGTGAGCGGGGTGCCGTCCTATGAACTGAACCAGGCCAACAGTGGTGCACTGGCGACGTCGATCGTGCTGCCGACGATCGGGTCCGCCGTCGGTAGCCGGCTGACGGGTGGACTCTTCGACACATTCCAGGTGCAAACGTTCGGCGGATACAGCCAAGGTCGCGTGGCAACATCGTCGGCTTTTTCGCAGGCCCGCATCGGGGCTGGCAAGCAGGTCGGCCCGGATACGTTTATCAGTGCCGACTACGGCTTTTGCTCGGGCATCGGTGGCCAGGGCGCCAACCCTGGGTACCAGCTGGGCGTCCGTGTCGATCAACGCCTCACGCGCCAACTCTCGTTATCTGCCGCATCCTCTCCTGGGACGACGTATGCCTATTGCACGGGCTCGGGCGGCTACTCGGGGTTTATCCCCACCCCCCGGCAATACGGGCTCGATCTCTTTCGCTCCTGGAGCTTCTGAGTAAGTGACGGTCGTCCCTATTCCTCCCGCCGCACGCCGGCGGGCGCTCCTGGTTGTCAACCCGGCATCCCGCCTCGGACGCCGGTATCACCGGATCGCGCTCGCCGCGTTCAAGGCAGCGGGCGTCCGCTGCGACGCCGTGCTGACGGAGCACCAGGGACAGGGCGCCGAGATCGCTCATTCGTTGGCGCCTCGCTATGACATGGTGTTCACGTTGGGCGGCGACGGCACCGCGATGGAGGTCGTCGGTGCGCTCGCCGGGACGGGGCGCCCCGTCGGCATCCTTCCCGGGGGCACGGGGAACCTGATCGCCCGCACCCTCGGCATCCCGCTGAACATTCGTCGCGCTGTCGCCGTGCTGCTGACGGGCGAAGAGGCACGGGTCGACCTGGGAAAGCTGTCCGTCGGAGGCCGCCACTTCGCGTTCGCCGCCGGCGTGGGGGTGGACGCGTCCATGATCGCCGAGGCCTCGTCGGAGCTCAAGCGCCGTATTGGCGTACTGGCCTATGTGTTCAGCTGGTCCCGGGCGGCGTTTCGGCGCGATCTCTTTCGCGTTAGGATAACGGTAGATGGTGAAGTGGTGGAAAAAGAGGCTACCGCGGTGATGATCGCCAACTTCGGGGCCGTCCTGAACGACCTGATGACCCTCGGTCCGGGAATCCGCCCAGATGACGCAAAGCTGGACTTGTGCGTCTTCTCACCATACACCGTCCGGGATGCCATACGGATTGCCTGGAAATTACTCCGCAAGGACTTCACCGCCGACCCGAGCATGTTCTACCGTGCCGGGCGCCAGTTCCGCATCGAGACGCTCCCGCCGCGCGTCGCGCAGGCGGATGGCGAGCTATTGGGCATGACGCCATTCGAGGTGGCCGTCGCGCCCCTGGCCGCGCAATTGTTGATCCCCAGACGAACATGACCCGCTAATGGCGAGCGTCCTCATCGTCGACGACGAACCGGCGATTACGGCGACGCTCGGGACGTACTTCGAGCGCAACGGCGGTCACGCGGTGACGAAGGCCCACACGGGCCAGGAGGGCATCAACCTCTTTCGTCAGCTGCGGCCCGACCTGGTGCTGTTGGACGTCCGGCTGCCCGACATGACGGGATTCGACGTCCTCGATCGCATCCGCGACGACAACGGGACCGTCATCATGATCACCGCCTACGGCGACGTGCCGTTGGCCGTGCAGGCGATGCAGAACGGCGCCGAGAACTTCCTCACGAAGCCCGTCGAGCTGGCGCACCTGGGTGCCGCGGCCGAGCGGGCGTTCGAGAAGTCGCGGCTCCGGCAAATGAACCGGTTTCTGGCCTCCCGGCGCGGCAACGCCTCCTCGGCGCGCGTGCTGCTCGGGTCGTCGCCGCCCATGCAGGATCTCGCCAATCAGATCGAGATGCTCGCCTCCAGCGAGCGGACGACGGTCCTCTTGATCGGCGAGAGCGGCGCCGGCAAGGGACGGGTGGCCGAGTTGATCCACTCGCGGAGCGGACGCGCCACGCGGCCGTTCATCGAGGTGAATTGCGCGGCCCTGACCGCCGACACGCTCGACGGCGAATTGTTCGGGCACGATGGGACCGGGCCCAAGCCCGGATTGTTCGAGGTGGCGGACGGTGGGTCCTTGTTCCTCGATGAAATCGGCGATCTCGGTGCGACGCTCCAACCGAAGCTGCTCGGCGTGCTCGAGGGCAAGCCGTTTCGCCGCGTGGGTGGGACCCAAGAGATCGCGACCGATGTTCGCCTGATCGCGGCGACCAGCAAGGATCTCGTGAACGAGGTCACCGCCGGCACGTTCCGCGAAGATCTCTATTATCGTCTGAGCGTGATGCCGGTGTATCTCCCACCGCTGCGCGCTCGGTCCCGCGAGGACTTGATTGAGCTGATCGCTCACGTCTTGGACGAGCTGCGCTCGTCGCTGCCGGATGCCCCGCCGCAAATCGGCGAGGCGGCGCTCGATCGCATGCTGCGCTATACCTGGCCGGGCAACATCCGGGAGCTACGCAACGTCTTGGAGCGCGCCACGATCGTGTCGCGTGGTGCGGAGACGATCGGCCCCGAGCACCTGCCGGCGGATGTACGCGATGCGACGGGCGTGGGCGTCGAGCACCATGTGCCGAAGTCGCTGGACGAAGTCGAACGCACGCATATCGAACGCACGTTGCGGGTCCATTCTGGCAATCGTACGCACGCGGCGCGCGAGCTTGGGATCTCCCGCGCGACGTTGATCAAAAAGATCCGAGCCTACGGTCTCCATGACTAATCCACCGCCCTCAACGCACGAACGCGACGCGATGATCTGCCGCCGCTGCGGCAAGGAAGAGCGGGCGTCGGAAGGGTATCCTTGCGTCTCGTGCGGCACGTTTTTGTGTCTCATCTGTAGCTTCCGCGGGTTTCAGTACTGTACGAACTGCGAGCAGCAACGACCGAAATGACACTCAGGGTTCGCTCGAGTGTGGCGCCACTCCTGGCCGAGCCGCGAATCTCGAGCGAGCAGGTCTCGCAGCTGTTATCGGGTCACTCGCTGACCGTGATCGCCACGCAGGGCGAGTGGCTCCGTGTCTCTCGTGCCGATGGCTACCAGGGCTGGACGCACCGCGGGTATGTCGCCGAGGGAGCCGAGGGCACCTGGCTCACATCGCTCGGCTGCACGATCGTCAGCGAGACGGGTGCCCTGCTTCCGTTGCCGCTCGGCGCCCTCGTGCCCCCGGGGGCGCATATCGTCGATGGCGGCGCGCTCTCACCAGGCGAGCTACGCGCCGCGTTCCCCGCGACGCGCGCGTCGATCACTCGCGCGGCGCGAACGGCGTTCTCCGGGTCGCCGTACTCGTGGGGGGGCATTACGCCGTGGGGCGCCGACTGCTCGGGCTTTGTGCAGACGATCTTCGCGCTGCACGGGATCGCGCTGCCGCGCGACGCCTGGCAACAAGCTCAGGCCGGCAGTCCCGTCGGGAAACCCGGCGGTATCACCGACATCATGGCCGCCGATCTGCTCTTCTTCTCGAGCCGTGACGACCGGCGCCCCACTCACGTCGGCATCGCGCTCGGTGGCAGCCCACCGGCGATGGCCCACGTCGCCCTCGGCCGTGGCGGCCACGCCATCGACCGCTGGGACAACGACGAGGCCTATGTTCGCACCCTGGTCGCTCAGTTCGTGGCGGCCCGGCGCATCCCGCTCGACTGAGTTTACGAGACGAGTCCGCCCCGAGCAGGAACGACGGGCGAGACGATGCCGTTGACCTGCACGGCCGCTTCAGCCGTGGGTTGTCCATCGAGCGCGACCGCCATCGTGTACCGGCCCGGCACGTCAATGGGCAGATCGAGGGTCGCGATGAGCGGCAGGTCCATGTCACCCGCCCCCGGCGGTCCATCGGCGATGCTCAGTTCACCGCTCGACGACCAGAGCTCGGTGCCTTGGGGATTGACCCATCGCAGCGCCATGGTGTGCGTTCCGGCATCGGACCGTCCGCCTTTCAGGCGGACGACGAACGTGGCGCGCGGATGGACGGTGGGGAGCGTCGTGACTTGCACGGCGTCGAAGACGCCGAGGATGTTGAGCTTACCTTCTTGCGAGAGGTTCGCCGCGTCGGCGAACAGTGCGAACGAAACGTGCATACTCATAACTTACTGCATGGTCCTGGTTCTGTTCGATATCGACGGCACGCTTCTGACGGCCGCCGGCGCGGGCCGTCGCGCCATTCACCGGGCACTCATCGACGTCTTTGGCGGCGTGGGACCGGCCGACTACTGGTTCGACGGCAAGACCGACCCGCAAATCGTGCGTGATCTCATGCGGCACGAAGGGCATTCGGACGCGGTGATCGACGATCGGCTCGGCGACGTGCTGACGCGCTACGCCGACCGGCTCGGCGTCGAACTGCGGGACCCGTCGCACGTTCCGATCGTGCATCCAGGTGTTCCCGATTTGCTCGACGCGTTGGAATCCCATCCGGATGTCACTCTCGGTCTCTTGACCGGCAATATCGAAGCCGGTGCGGCGCAAAAGCTTCGCGCGGTCGGGCTAGACCCGGCGCGCTTCGTCATCGGGGCATTTGGGTCCGATCACGAGATTCGTCTCGAATTACCATCGATCGCCGCTACGCGAGCACGAAATCATCTGGGCTACGATGTGGATCTCGTGGTGATTGGGGATACGCCGGCCGACGTAGCATGTGGCGCGGGCGCCAATCGCCGCGCGATAGCTGTCGCGACGGGCCGTTACACGCTCGCCGAGCTCACGGCCTGTAATCCCGCGGCGGCGTTTCAAGACCTTTCGAACACCGCGGCTGTCATGACGGCCATTCTTGGTGCTTGAAGTCGAGCTCAAGGCGGTCGTCGAAGACGCCGCCGGCACGCGCAAGCGCCTGGAAGCCGCGGGCGCGACGCTGCAGTTCGCCGGTCGCATGGAAGACCGGCGCTACGATACGCCGGATGGTCGTTTCGCGCGTCGCGACGTCGTGATTCGCTTGCGCGTCTATCGCGCCAGCGATGGCGCGGTCCCTGAGGCACGTCTGGATTGGAAAGGCGCCTCGTCCAGCGACAGCGGGTATAAAATCCGCGACGAGCTGTCGACGATGGTCGGCGATGCGGTCACGCTGGCGACGATCCTCGACCGACTCGGCTTCATCGTCACGCGCGAAGTCGATCGCCAGATCTGGCAGTACAAGTTGGGACCGGCGATGGTCAGATTCGAGCAATATCCACGGATGGATGTGCTCCTCGAGGTCGAGGGCTCGCCGGAAGCCATCGAGCGGGCGATTGGCACCACCGGTATCCCGCGCTCGCATTTCTCCGACGAGCGCCTGCTCGATTTCGTGGCGCGATTCGAGGAGCGCACGGGATTGGATGCCGCGCTCTCGGATCGCGAGCTGGCCAATGCCTGAAGCCGTGATGATCTGGGCGCTCTGGCGGGGCCAAGAAATTTCAGGCTCCGGCACGGCGACTCTCACGGCCGATGTCGTCATGGTCTCGACGGACACGTCGCGTCTCGCGGTACCGATCGACGAGCTCGATGGCGCCCATATCGAACCCGCCAGACTCTCGCTGTACCATCGCTCGGGTGACGTAATCGAAATTAGCGGCGCCGATGCGGTCCGTCTCGGTCGCGAGATTGTCGCCCACGCTTGCGACGTTCCCGAGCTCACCGTGCCATTGAGAGCACTGGGCTCCACGCGGGCTCGACCTGGCGTGGATCATGATCGATTCTTTGGACCGTTCCTCGCCGCGAGACGAGCCGCTGCCCGCGCTTCCGATCCGGAGGGTCGGCTCGCCGCGGTCGATGCGACGGCGATCGCGTCGAACGTCGGGACGACCGTGCGCGAGCTCGCGGCCGAGCGGTAT
>DASRDS010000432.1:0-2296 GCA_035652495.1 Gemmatimonadaceae bacterium | reverse complement strand
CGAGGACCGCGATCGGCCGCTCTTGCTCTCGGTCAGCGGCATCGACGATCTCGAGCCCGACGAGACGGGTCGTATCGATGCGCACTCGGCCCTTCGCGAGGACGACTCGGGGTTCTCGCGCATCGGGATTCCCGTCCGGCGCCTCATCGAAACCTCCGGCACGACGTGCGCGTTCGCGTATCTCGGCACCGTGTACGGTCCCGGGAAGTATTTCGCGACGACGGTGTTCCCGCGACTGGCGGCGGGGACGTTCCGGGTGCCCGGCCCGGGCGCCAATCGAATGGCGCTCGTGCATGTCGACGATGCCGCGCGGGCGCTCGTCCATCTGGCCGCGCTCGGGCTCGATGCGCTCGCCGGCCGGTCGTTCGTGATCGCCGATGGTCATCCGGCGCCGATGCGCGAGTTCCTGACATTCGCGGCCCGGCAGGTCGGTGGTCCCGCACCGCGGCCCGCGCCGCTGTCACTCGCGCGGCTCGTGGGTGGCACCGTACTCGTCGAGACCATGACACGAGATGTGGCCGCGGATCCCTCCGCACTCACCGCGACGGGATTCGCATTCACGTACCCGACGTATCGCGAGGGCGTGCCGCCGAGTGCCGCGGTGCTGGGCTATCCCCACGGGCCACGGACGCGGACGCCGCTCCTCAATCGGCGCGGCGTCTTCTGGGCTCTCTGGGTGCTCGCGCTCGGCGCCTTCCTGGCCGAGAATATGTTGCGATTCCCGTTGAGCGTATCGTACATGCGCGAGCTCGCGGGCGGATTGCCGATCCTCGATCTCCGACTGGGCTACACACCGGCGTCGGCCTATCAGCTGTTCGATGCACTCGGTCCCGCCGGGCGGAGCGCGTACCTCGCGCTCCTCTGGTCGGTCGACCTCGTCTTGCCGGCGCTCTTCGGATCATTCCTGTCCGCGGCGCTGCGCCGCGGTGCGTTTGGAATGGGTCGGATGATCCCGCTGGCGGGAGCTGCCTGTGACTATGTCGAGAACATCCTGATCACCGTACTGCTGTTCGCTTACCCAGCGCGGATGCCGGCGCTCGTGTGGGTCGCCTCGGCGTTCACCATCGTCAAGCAGGTGGGGTACGCGAGCGGCGTTGTGCTCGCTATCGGCGGTGCCATTGTCGGCCTCGCGCGCCGCGCCACCGCGCGCCGGATGCTGTCAGAACGAACAACTCGAGCGCCCTCGTGATCGAGTGTACGCGCGACGCTGGTCGGGCACAGACGGCTAGTTCTCCTTCTGAACAACCTTCGGGAAGTAATGAACCCCGAGCTTGTTTTCGAAGTGATTGTCCTGCGTCCAAAGCTCCGCTTGGTGGAGGCGCGAGGTGGCGAGGATGATGCTGTCGGCCATGGGCAGGTGTTCGGAACGGCTCGTCTGAGCGGCGGTCAGCGCCACATGGGCGTCGAGGTCGATGACGCGGCCCTGCATCATCTGGGCAACGCCACGTTGGGCATCGGCACGACCGCGCTGTTCGTCGAGGCGCTTGTACACCTCGTACAGCGTGATGGACGGAACGACCAGCGCGCCGATGTTCTCAATCGCCGGCGCGAAACGGGAGGCGTTCGGTCCGTCGGCGAAATATTCGAGCCAGCCGGAGGAGTCGACGACGTTGGGGCCCGGCGCGCGCGAGGTGGGCGGCCGCTCGCGCACGCCGCGTGACCGCTTAGACGCGATCGTCTTCGTCGCGCTCGACCGACGTGTCGATCCCGCGCGCGAATCCGCGCATCGCGCGCATGGGGCGGACGGGGATGAACTGAACGGCCTCGCCGACAATGAGGGCCTGGAGCTTGTCGCCCGGCCGCCAGTCGAGTGCCTCGCGTACCCGCCGCGGGATGACGACCTGGAATTTGGGTGACAACGTAACGGCGTCCATGCAAACTCCATTGATCATGATCGTATGACGATATCGTAATCTATCGGATAATCGTACTACGCGCCATTCGGCCTGATAATCTACATCTCATGTGTTGATTATCTACGCCTCTACTTCCACCGCAAGAATCGGCGTTCTTGCCCGAGGCCTGCTCACTAATCTCCACGTGTCCACACAAACGAGAGATGAACAATAGTGAATGCGCCCCATATCGTCAGCGAACCTTCGATCCTCTACTTCGGCACGCCGGTCGTGCTGATCAGCAGCCAAAACGAGGACGGCTCCGCCAATCTCGCACCCATGTCGTCAGCCTGGTGGTTGGGCTGGCGTTGCGTTCTCGGGTTGAATGCGACCTCCAAGACCACGCTCAACATGATCCGCACCGGCCAGTGCGTGCTGAATCTGCCGTCGTCGGACAACGT
>DASRDS010000431.1:0-1498 GCA_035652495.1 Gemmatimonadaceae bacterium | reverse complement strand
CGGTCGATCGTGTACGCGAAGCCGTTGCGATCAAAGTGCACGACGACTTTCTTCGGCTGGCCGCCGACCGTGATGTCGACCGGAATCGCTTCATTGATGCCGTCGTAATCCCACGAATCGTGCGGCGTCATCTGGTACGCCCACTTCGCCGCGCCCGTCTTGGGATCGCGCGCGAAGATCGACGCGCCCCACAGGTTGTCGCCCGGCCGCATGTCGGGATTCCAGACGCCGGGATTCGCGGTGCCGTAGTAGATGAGATCGAGATCCGGATCGTAGGTGATCCATCCCCACACGGTCCCGCCGCCGAGCTTCCATTGATCGGCGGGCCATGTGGACACGCCGAGGTTCTGTCCCTTGTACTGCGGGTAGAACGGCCTGAAGTCCGGGCCGATCTTCACGATCGAATCGGGCCCCGTGCTGTACGCGCGCCACTTCACGGCGCCCGTCCCGAGATCGAGTCCCGCCGCCCATCCGCGCACACCGAGCTCGGCGCCGGAGTTGCCGACGAACACCATCCCATCGGCGACGAGCGGGGCCATCGTCATGGTCGCGCCCTCGGCGATCGAGTCGAGCTGCACGTCCCACACAACCTTCCCCGTGTTCGCGTCGAGGGCCACGGTGTGATTGTCGAGACGATTGAAGATGATCTTGTTGTCGGCGAACGACGCGCCGCGATTCACGACATCGCAGCACGCTTCACCCTGCGCCGCGCGCGCCGTGGGCGTCTTGTACACCCACTTGAGCGGGCCGCCCTGCTTCGTGAGATCGAGCGCGAACACCCAATTGGGCCAGGGTGTTACCACATACATCGTATTGTTGACGACGAGCGGCTGACCCTCGAATCCTCGCGCGAATCCGGTGGAGAAGGTCCACGCGACCTTGAGATTTTTGACGTTGTCGGGTGTGATCTCGGTCAGCGGACTGTAGCGCGTCCCCTGCGCGTCACGCCCCGGGAGCGGCCAGATCGCCGCATCAGGCGCCCCAGGGGGCGCTCCCGCGTTTGGGGTCGATGGTGGCGCCTCGCCATTGGACGCCGTCACCATCGTGGTCTTCTGTCCGCCGCAGGCCATCGCGGCCATCACCGCCATCACCCACACACGATCGCGCACTGCACAACTCCGTTGCGTTCGCGTTGCCGGAGGTGCGCAATACGCGTTCCGTTCACTGCAGGGTGTAGAGGTATGCCGCCATATCGCGCGCATCACCCGCGCTAACGTTGAGGTTGGGCATCACCGTGTTGGGCTCGATTGACTGCGGGTTCATGATCCACGCGATCAGCTCGTCGGCCGTGTTCTGCACTTCACCCGCGATCACGGTGCGACGACCAAAGAAATTGAGCGGCGGCCCGACGATGCCCTGCGCGCCGTCGACGCCGGGGATCACATGACACGATCCGCAGCCATAGTGCGCGAGCTTCGCTTTGCCGCGCGCGGCATCACCGCCCGCGACCGAGCGGTAGGGTTCGCCACCGGCGCTGCCACAACCGTATGCAGCGATC
>DASRDS010000430.1:0-1501 GCA_035652495.1 Gemmatimonadaceae bacterium | reverse complement strand
GCTCGTGCGAAACAATTACTCGCCGCCGCGGGACACGCGCACGATATCTCGCTAGAGTTGTGGTGCGGGCTCGAACCACCATTCCCACAGGTAGCACAATCCATCCAAGCGTATCTCACCGCTGTTGGGATTCACGTGACGATAGTGCAGCGCGAGAACAATGCTTTGCGTGAGGCGGCACGCAATGGTAAAACCGATATCGTACTCAAAGATTGGTACGCGGATTACATCGACGCGGAAAACTTCTTGTACCCGTTGTTAGCATCAGCCAATGTCGGCCAGGGTGGCAACGTTTCGTTTTACTCGAATCCGCAGTTCGATCACCTCATTGCCTCGGCCCGAGCGGAGTCGAATGAGAACGTGAGAACCCGAGAATACAAGCAGGCGGATTCCATCGCGTTCGCCGACGCGCCGATGCTCTTTCTCGTCTTCTACAACGAGCTCTACGCCGTACAGCCGTGGCTCAAGGGCTTCCAGCCGCCCGTGATCTTCAATGCCCAGCGCTGGACCGACGTCGAAATCGCCCATTAAACTCGGATTCTTCCTCCGCCGGTTGGCGCTCGCGGTGCCCACGCTGATCGGCGTACTCGTCGTCGCGTTTCTCCTGCTCTACGTGGCACCCGGCGACCCGGTGCAAGAAATGGTCGGCGAGCGCGCCGACTCGGCGACCGTCGCGCGACTGCGCGCTCAGCTGCACCTGAACGAGCCGCTGCCCCGCCAGTTCGCGTTTTACGCCGGTGGCGTGCTTCGCGGCGATCTCGGCAAGTCGTACATCACGGGGCGGCCGATCACCCGCGATATCGCCGAGCGGTTCCCGAACACGGCGCTACTCGCCGGATCCGCCATGCTGCTCGCGATCCTGATCGGCATCCCGCTCGGCGTGCTCTCGGCGAGATTCCCGGATACATGGGTCGACCGCGCCGCATCGGTCGGCGCCTATCTGGGCATCTCGTTTCCAGTGTACTGGGTCGGACTCGTACTCATTCTCGTGTTCGCGGTCGCGCTCCGGTCGCTGCCGCCATCGGGCTTCGGGAATGGGAATCCCGTCTATCTCATTCTGCCTGCGCTCGCGCTCGGCACCCGCTCCATCGCGGTATTGACGCGGCAAACCCGCTCGGCCGTGCTCGAATCGCTCGGCGCGGATTACGTGCGAACCGCCCGCGCCAAGGGTCTGCCTGAGCGCTCCGTCGTTTGGCGGCATGCGCTGCGACCCGCGTTGATTCCCATCATCACCGTGCTGGGCCTCGACGTTGGATATTACCTCACGGGATCGATTTTGACGGAGACCGTATTTAGTTGGCCAGGACTCGGTCGGTACGTCGTGAACGCCATCGCTCGTCGCGACCTGCCCGCGATTCAAGGGTCGGTGCTCTTTCTCAGCGTGGTGTTTGTCGTCGTCAATTTGATTACGGACATTCTGTACGCGGTCGTCGATCCGCGGGTGCGATATGACTGATATGACGGATTCGCTGTGGAGCGATGTGGACGAGTACGTCGGTGG
>DASRDS010000429.1:0-11694 GCA_035652495.1 Gemmatimonadaceae bacterium | reverse complement strand
CCCCGTGGTCCGCGTCACGCTGAACAGCAACAGCGTCTATGACCGCGGGGACAAGGCCCGCGTGTTCGTAAAGGTTCGAGATGATGGGTTTGTCGTGGTGCTGCTCGCGACGCCCGACGGCCGGGTACGGCCGTTATTCCCCGCTCAGCCGACCGAGCCAAATCATATAGCCGCCGGCACCAAGTTCGAGGTCCGCTCGGACGACGACCGCGAAGCGTTCCGCGTGAACGATACGCACGGGACGGGCATGGTCTATGTCGCGTTCTCGACTGAGCCCTTCAAGCTCGACCAGTTCATGACCGGCGATCACTGGGACCTGGATGCGTTCCCTGACAGTGGTGTGACCGGGCACGAGGAAGCGGTCATGACCGACCTTGTGCAGCAGATGGCGACTGGTGCCCACTTCGACTACGACCTGGCGACCTATCGTGTAGCGCCGCCGTTCCGCCGCGATCAGGCGTACGCGGACAACAGCTACGATAACGGTGGCTATAGCGACGATGGCAACTACGCGGCGACGTACTATCCGCCGCCGGTCGTCGTGGCGACGTATGGTCCGAGCCCGTGGTGGTGGGGCCCGTCCTTCTACGATCCGTGGTATGACCCGTGGTGGGCCTATTCCCCGTACGCCGGCTGGGGTTGGGGCGGCTGGGGTTGGGGTGGTGGTTTCGGCATCGGCTTCGGCTGGGGTTGGGGCGGCGGATGCTGGGGCTGTGGGTTCTACGCTGGTCCTGGTGGATATTGGCACCGTCCGGGTTGGGGCGTTGGTTATCACCCGGGTTGGGGCGGCATCGGGTACCGTGGACGCGGCGTCTATGCGTCGACCGGAGTCTTTGGCGGGCGCTCCTTGGCTGGCCCGGGTGCCATCGGGTATCGTGGCCGCGTTGGCGCCACGGCGATCGGCACGCGGTCGGTCTTCGCCAACGCGAGCCTGTCAGGCCGCGGCGTGATCGGCAACCGTCCGGTCGGCATGCGGGCCATGGGTACGCCGGTGGGGGCGCGCACTGTCTTCCCGCAGACGCTGGGACGCTCGGCGCCGGTTCCGGCGGGCATGGGTCGCGTGGTCTCGCCGAGTGAGGAGCACGCGGTGGGCTCGCGTGTCACCGCGAGTCGCGTTCCCTCCTCGGCACCGGCCGGCGGGTTCCAGCCTGGTCGCCCAGGCTACACCACGCCGGGCTACGGCGCGGGTAACCGCGCACCGATGCCGACGGCGCGTCGCGTTCAGCCCGCGCCTGGCGGCGCCGGTCAGCCGTTCGACCGCACCATGACCGCGCCGCGCAGCAACGGCGGTGGCGGCGGCTTCGCCCCGCGCGGCGGTGGGTTCGCTCCGGTTCCGCGGAGTAACGGCGGTGGCGGCGGTGGAAGCCGTCCGCACTACTCGAGTGGCGGTGGTGGCTTCCACGCCAGTGGTGGCGGCTTCCACGGCGGCGGCGGCGGTGGTCACGCCGGTGGTGGCGGTGGCGGCCACGGGGGTGGCGGCGGCGGCCACGGTGGTGGTGGACACCACTAACCACGGAACCGCCTTCGCCGCTTCGCGGCTCGGCGGAATTAGAAGGGCGGTGCCAAGATCGGCACCGCCCTTCTTGCATCGTGCGAGATCGACTTACGTCATACGAGATCGACCTACGTTACGATCGACCTACGTTACGATCGACCTACGATCACGATCGACCTACGATCACGATCGACCTACGTTCACGATCGAGCTACATACCTAGGACGAGCAATGTGAAGCTGTCTGGTACCATCTGAGGCCGCGTAGCACCGGCGGGCTTCTCGAACTTCGCGCTGATGACGTAAACCTTGTGGGTCTTGGGATCCACGGTCATGGTGCGAGCGCCGATCATGGTATTCACCTTCTCGGCAAGGCTGAACTTATCGGGGCTATCCTCATGCACCACGGTGAGCGACCCGTCGCCGCCGCTGGAGGCGAAAGCGTATCCGGTGCCAGGATCGAATCCAGCGGCATCGACACCGGGCCCGATGGGAATGCTCGTCAAAAACTTGCCGGCGGTATAGTCGGCGATGGCCATGATCGGCGAGCCCTTGTCGCCGCCGCGGCAGCCGCTGAAGAGGCGATGATGCTCGCGATCGATCGCGAGCCCGGTCGCGCCCTTGCACGGTCCCATTTCCCACTTCCGAGTGACTTTCATCGTCTTGGAGTCGATCTCGGCGATATTCCCATCGTCCTCGAGATTGACATAAAGCTTCCCACTGCCATCGCTGACGCCGAACTCCGGCCCGGCGCCGAGGTCGATGTTGCCGATGACTTTGCCAGTCTGCGCGTCGATGGCCGTCGCGTTCTTCGAGTCGCCGTTGAAGGAGAACACGCGCTTGGACGGCGCGTCATACAATACCGCGTCGGCATCGAGCTGCCCTTTCTCGCGTCCGAGCACCTGCAAGGTCTTCAGGTCGAACATCGTGATCGTACTGTCGGTGCCCGACGTCGCGAAGCCATGATTGAACTCGTACGCGAACGCGATACCGTGCGCCCGGGTCATGCCGGGAATTTCACCGAGCACCTTACCGGTCTCGGGATCAACGACCTGCACGCGCGTCTGGCGCGCGATGAAGAGCCGGTGGCCGACGGTGTCGAATGCCACGTAGTCCCATCCGCCGGTGCCGCCGATCGTGTACGTCGAGATCACGTGGTAGCCGGGCGGCGCGACCAGTAGGCCGAGCGCTGGTGCGAGGAAGCGAAGTGCGACTGCGAAACGCATTGGATCTCCGTGCTGCGATAGTAGTCGGTTGCGGGGTGCGGATAATATGGTGGATCATCGATCGGCCGGTCTGGCTCGATGAAGCGATGCTCGCCTTGGGCATCGTGCACCGGCCGCTCGGCGCCGTACTATTAGCGCCGCTGCCTTACGGCCAGATTACGCCGCCGGGGTTTTTGGTCGTGCAGTGGGTGATGGCGTCGATGTTCGGCACGAGCGGTCGCGTGCTGCGACTCGCGCCACTCGTGGCGTCACTCATTGCCTTGCCGCTCTTCGCGCGACTTGCGCGCCGCGTGCTTGTGGACGATCGACTGGTCACCGCGGCGGTTTGGCTGTTCGCCCTGAATCGCGCTTTCGTCATGTATGCGGTGGAGGCGAAACCCTACGCTTGGGACGTCACCGCTACCCTCGCGCTTTTGCTCGTGGTCATGGAGCAGCGCGCCATCATGGCGAGTGTCCTCGGCGCCATTTTGGTTTGGTGCTCGTATCCAGTGACCATAGTGCTCGCTGCGCTCGCGATCATCGTTCGACGACCTTCAGTGATCAGCGTATGGGTGCTGAGCGCGGCACCGGCGATATGGGTCGCCGAGCACCGCCTGAGCGCACGTGATCGAGGGTATCTGCATCGCTTCTGGTCCGATGGCTTCTGGCGCACCTGGAGCTGGCCGATCACGCAACCATCGCGAGTTCTTGACGCTCTGTTACGGGTGCCACCAGGAATAGTCTGGCTGGCCCTAGTGGTCGTTGGGCTATGGTTCATGAGCCGGCGTGAGAAGGCGCTTCCAGTCATGATGCCCGCTCTCGTCGCGATAGCCGCCGCGGCGTTCGGTTTCTATCCACTTGCGTCGCGCCTAGCGCTGTATCTGCTGCCGGGCGCATTGCTGGCGATAGCGGCAATAGATCGCTGGTGGATCATTGTGCCGCTGGTGATCGCCCAGGGTGTGGAGTCACTGTTGCCCGAACGCCACGAAGACGTACGCACGGTCGCGACGGCGATGGCTCGGCTACGTCAGCCGGGCGACGCCGTCTACGTCTACTACGGTGCAGTCCCAACGTTCGAGTATTACGCGGACACGACGGGAATCACGAGGGGAGGATGTCATAGAACGGACTGGCCCGCGTATGTCAGGGAACTCGAGCCAATGCGTGGCCGCAAGCGGGTTTGGCTCGTGGTCGCCCACGAGTTCGAAGGCAACGGCGTCCGCGAAGATTCGTTGCTCGTTCGCTACCTGAACGCAACAGGCCACGCGTACCTCACGATACCCGCACGCTCCGCGTTTGCCATGCTATATGACCTGAGTGGTCCCGCGAATGCAGTCGATATCACCGCACCCCGGTCCACTCACGTGCGCCAACCGAACCTCGGCTGTCGCACAGGCTCGCCTTGATGTGATATGCATCACATACCGATCCGCTCGTGTTGTAACAACGCCGCAACCTGTTGCGGGGATGCAGGATAGGCAGGGGTAGCGTAGGGGTTTGGCAAACAGGGCGCGGGCGCAGGACTTGCTCCAGAAATTCGCATCGATCGAACTCGGCCCAAGCGCTCACACACAAGACCAAAATGCCGCCATGCAGGCGCGGTTCGGTTCGCGTCTTGCGAGCACGGCCGAGTAACCGTTGCTCACTAAACGAAACCGCATGAACCAGATGATCAGATGTCTTTCAATGCTCGCGCTCGTGGCCGCCGCCGCTGGGCCGGCCGCATCGCAGTCGAACTTTGCGAGCGCCCAGGCACCTGCTCAGACCACCCCGCACGATACGGTGCTGGGCCAGAGCCGACTGCAACCGGGCGACGTCGTCCGGCTGCGCATCTGGCGCGAGCCTGATCTCTCGGGCGAGTTCCCGGTGGATGAATCGGGAACGGCCGTGTTTCCTAAGCTCGGGCCCACGAAGGTGGGTGCGATCACGGCCGATTCGCTGCGCGCGCTCCTTGTGAGCACCTATTCGCAGTATCTCCGGGATCCCGCTATCGAAGTGACGTTCTTGAGACGCGTCACGATTCTCGGGGCCGTTAACCACCCCGGTATCTATCCCGTCGACCCGACAATGACGATCCACGACGCCTTTGCCTTGGCGGGCGGGACGCTGCCCAACGGCAACCCCAAGCACTTTGAGCTCCGTCGGGGCGGCCAACAAGTCGACGTCGACTTCTCGCAGGACACGCCAATCGGCCGGACGCAGATCCGGTCGGGCGATGAGCTCTACGTGCCCGAGCGCAGCTGGTTCTCGCGCAACGGTATTTACGTCATCGGCGCCGCGATCACCGCCACGGCGATCATCGTGTCGACGCTGGTTCGCTACTAACTGAGGCCGCATCAACTGTGACGCACTCCCTGACCCCGCCGAACGGCAATAACAACGGCATGAGCCTGGGCCCGTACCAGACGCCGCCGGTGAGTAATCCCACCGTGCCATCGCGCCGCGATGAAGATCTGCTTTCGATCGACGGTATCTGGAACCTGATACGCCGGCAACGGTGGATTGTGTTGTCGTCGTTGCTGATTGTGGTCGGACTCGTTGGCGCGCTGTGCATCATCATGACGCCGACCTACGAGGCGACCGCGGCGGTTCGCGTGCTCTCTCAGAAGATGGATGTCCCCAGCCTCTTCGAGCAGGTGACGAACGACCGCGAGGTGGCGACCGAAGTCTCGGTGCTGCAGAGCCGCCGGCTGGCGGAAGCCACCATGGATTCGTTAGGTCTGCGGGCGGTCGTCAAGCCCGCGCGCATCCCGCGCAGCACGATGTTCAGCTACTTCCACGTCGACCCTTTGGCCGACTCGGCCACGTACGACCTGACGAAGCGCGATTCGAGCGGCGGCGGGTTCACGGTTACGGATGGCGACGGGAAGGTGCTCGGTGTCGTTCAGCCCGGCGGCCAGCTCAACGTACCGGGCATTACGGCGGTGCTGCGTCCCCGTACCGCGAAGGATGGCCCCAACAAGATCCATATCGAGCTGCAGACCCGAGAGGATGCGTGGCTGCTGTTCGACCGCCATCGCAAGGTCGAGCGCCCGGTGCGCGACGCGGACGTGATGACTGTCACGTACCGCGGCAAGGACCCTGAGCTCGTGAAGGATGTGCCGAACGTGCTGGCCAACCTCTTCATCATGGACAAGACCTCGATGCAGAAGGTGCAGGCCCGCAGCACCGTGAAGATCCTGCGCGAGCAGCTGGATTCGTTGTCGAATGAGCTGAATACGTCAGAGTCCGCCTTGCAGACGTTCCGCGAGCAGCACAGTGTCGTCAGCCTGCCGGATGAAGCCCAGGCCGATGTCCAGCACGCCGCGAACATTCAGGCTGAGCGGGCGGATCTGGACGCCGAGCGCGGTGCGTTGCAGACGCTGATGCGTCAGGTGACGCTCGATGCCGCGCATCAGAAGCCGGAAGATGCGTCGCCGTATCGCCGGCTGATCGCGTTCCCGACGCTGCTCAAGAACCAGGCGTCGACCGAGCTGTTGCACTCACTGGCGACGATCGATGATGAGCGGACGACGTTGCTGCAGCGCCGTACGGCAAAGGATCCAGACGTCCTGGCGCTCACCGACCGCGAGCATCAGGTCGAGGATCAGATTCGCACGATCGCGACGACGTATCTGTCCGGGTTGACCGAGCAGGTCCACTCGTACGACAGTGTCCTCGGTCAGTACTCGCATCGGATGAACGGCATTCCGGCCGTCGAGACGCAGTACGCGCGGCTGTCCCGTGCGCCCAAGGTCCTCGACACGATCTACGTGGCGTTGCAGACCCGGCTCAAGGAAGCGCAGGTCGCCGAGGCCGTGGATGATCCGACGCTGCAGCTCATGGATCCGGCCGTCGTGCCGGTCGATCCCATTCGGCCGAAGCCACCGCTCTACTTGGCCATCTCGGTCATATTGGGCCTCCTGATCGGGTTGGGAATCGCCTTGGCGCGCGACTCGCGCGATCACACGGTGCACACGCGCGCGGATGTGCTGGCCGCAACGGGTACGCCCGTGCTGGGACTCATTCCGCGCATCTCGGGCGACGCATTGACCACGCGCCTCCGGTTCTCTGGCGAGCTTGGCGATCCGGCGTTCGCCGGTGGCGGGCATGGTCGCCGGCGGTTGTCGCACAAGCAGCGCATGGCCGCGTTGGACGCGGAATTCAATGGCTCGTCGAACGGCAATGGCAATGGCAACAGCGACGGGCTCGACGCCGCCGCGGAGCCTGATGCCCGCAGTGCCGTCGCGGAAGCGTACAGCCGCCTCCAAACGAACCTGGCTTTCTTGCGGCCGCGCGGTGAAAACGTGCTGAAAACGCTCGTGATCACGAGCCCGCTGTCGGGCGACGGAAAGACCACGAGCGCGGTCAACCTAGCGGTCACGCTGGTGACGCGTGGCCATCGGGTTCTCCTTGTGGATGCGGATCTGCGGCGAGGCATCATCAACCGCGTGTTCGGCGCCTCACGCACGCCGGGCCTGAGTGATGTCGTCGCTGGAACAACATCGCTCGAGGCGGCCGTCCGTGGTGTATCGCTCGGGCGTGGTGGCGAGCTGCACTACTTACCGACCGGTTCATTGCCCGCGCAGCCGGCGGCGTTGCTCGACTCGCCCGCGATGAGGGAATTGTTGGAGCGTTTACCGACTTACTACGATCGCATCATCATCGACTCGCCACCGATCAACATCGTTACCGACGCGGCGCTGCTCACGGAGCACGCCGATGGTGTTCTCGTGATTGCACGCTCGGGCGTAACAGCTACGCAAGCATTGTCGTTCGCTATGGAGCAACTCCGTCACGTCCGCGCGCCGGTGCTTGGTGCCGTGCTGAACGATGTCGATTTTGCTCGGGATGGCGCATACGATGGCAACTATCGGTTCCAGGGATATCGGGACAAGTACTACACTGTTAACGCCTGAGTTGTAATCTGATGACTGTGCGGGCCGAGCCGAGAGACTCTGGAACGCACCGGCGCTATTCGGGAAGCGCCGGTGTGATGTATGAGGCCCCGGTGTCCATTCCGATGGCCACCGAGCCGGACGGCACGGGTGCCGCGCGGCGGTTGTCCGCGCGTACCCTGCCGACCAAGCGCCTCGCGACATCGCTCCGCATCTGTCGCTATCTCGATATCGCGGTCGTGTTGACCACGCTGTTCTGCGTGTTCCTGCTCACGAACACGGATCATCACGGCGCGAAGGGCGTGCAGGCGTTCCTGCAGATGCGCATCACCGTCAAGAACGTCCTCTTGCTGGCGCTGTTCGGCGCATCGATGCAGGCGAGCCTGAATGCGTTCGGCCTGTACGAAGAGCGGCGTTTCTCGGACCCCGCGAATTACGTCCTGCGCCTCATCGCGGCGTGCCTCGTCGGCATGACGCCGGTGATTCTATTCCCCTTGGCGTCGCGGACTGGAGCGTTCGGCCCGCCGACGGTGGCGTACTTCTATTTGGCGACGGTCGCGGCGCTGGTGGTGCTGCGCGGCGCGATGTGGCTCATCGCGTCGGCGCCGACAGCGCGGGTCGAGGATCGCCATGTCCTCATCGTTGGCAGCGGTCCACGCGCCGTGCGGCTCTACCATGAGCTCGCCACGCATCGAGGCGAGGACGGCATCAAGATCGCCGGCTTCGTGGATACGAACAGGGATCCGCTGGCCGAGGAAGTGTCGCAGCGCATGCTGGGTGGTCTGCATGAGCTCGAGAACATTCTCATGCGGCGGGTGATCGACGATGTGCTGATCACGCTGCCGATCAAATCGTGCTACGAGCAGATCCAGGATACGATCGGGCTCTGCGAGCGGTTGGGCGTTCGCGCGGCGTATCTGGCGGACGTGTTCCAATCGTCCCTGGCTCGGCCGTCGTTCGAGGAGACGGGGCGGATTCCCGTTGTGCGGATGCACATGGTCGCGAACGACACGCGGCTCGTGGCCAAGCGCGTGATCGACTTCGTGATCGCGGGCGTCGGACTGGTGGCGATTTCCCCGCTGATGGCGCTGATCGCGCTGGCGATTCGGCTCGACAGCAAGGGCGGGGTCATCTTCGCGCAGGAACGCTTCGGGTTCAACAAGCGGAAGTTCCGGATGTTCAAGTTCCGGACGATGATCACCGATGCCGAGGCGTTGCAGCACACGCTCGAGGATCGCAACGAAGCGGCCGGCCCGGTCTTCAAGATCAGGGACGACCCGCGCGTGACCCGCGTGGGCAAGTTCCTTCGCAAGACGTCGCTCGACGAGTTGCCGCAGCTCTGGAACGTGCTGCGCGGCGACATGTCGCTCGTCGGCCCCCGCCCGCTGCCGCTGCGCGATGTGCATCGGTTCAGCGAGTCGTGGCTCATGCGGCGGTTCAGCGTCCGCCCCGGGGTGACTGGATTGTGGCAGGTCAGTGGTCGCAGCGACCTGACGTTCTCGCGCTGGGTCGCGCTGGACCTGCAGTACATTGATCGATGGTCACTCGGTCTGGATCTCAAGATCCTGGCGATGACCGTGCCGGCGGTGCTCAAGGGTCGAGGCGCCGCATAGCGGCAATGATCCCCTGGCAGCGGTTGCGTCAAAGCCTCCTGGCGCGCAACGCGGCATGGTTGACGGTTGGCCAGGGCGGCCTGAAGGTCCTCCAGGCAACGTACTTCGTCGTCCTCGCCCGTACGTTGGGCGCGGGCGGCCTGGGCGCCTTTGCGGCCGCCACGGCACTGTCCCAGCTGATCGCGCCCATGGCCGGCCTCGGCGCCGGGAACGTGCTCATCCAGCACGTCGCCCGACGGCGCGAGGTCTTCAACCACTACTGGGGCGGGGCGGTGACGCTCACGCTCGTCGCCGGTGTCTGTTCCGTCGGCGCGGCGGCGCTGGTTGGGCGGGCCATTCTGCCCTCGACGATCGCCACCTCGCTCGTTATCTGCGTCGCCACCTCGGACCTGGTCTTCGCGACCGTGCTCTTCCTCTGCGGCCAGGCGTATCAGGCGCAGGAAAAGATGGCGCGGACGGCCCAGCTGCCGATCGTGACGACGCTTCTCCGGCTCGTGGCCGCCATCGCATTTGTCGCGACGCCCGGACCGCACACGGCCGCGCTGTGGGGCTACTACTACCTCGCCTGCACGGCGGGCAGCACCACCGTCGCCCTGTTGCTGACCTCGCGCGAGCTCGGGCGGCCCGTCATTCGATTCAACTATACGGCGACCGATGTGCGCGACGGATTCTTCTTCGCGGCCGGCATCTCCGCTCAGAACATATATAACGACATCGACAAGGTCATGCTCGGCCGCCTCGTGCCGGACCTGTCGGCCACCGGTATCTACTCGGCGGCGTACCGTGTGATCGATGTGCTGCTCGTGCCGATCCGCTCGATCGGCCAGGCGGCGTACCCGAAATTCTTCAAGCACGGCGCGCGGGGCGTACGGTCGAGCGCCAAGGTCGCGCAGCAGCTGCTGCCGCCGGCGGTGAGCTACGGTGCGCTCGCGGCCATCTTGATGTTCGTCGTCGCGCCACTGTTGCCGCACCTGCTCGGGCACGACTATGACCAGGCGGCTGGGGCCGTGCGCTGGCTGTCGTTGCTGCCGGTGCTCAAATCCGTGCAGTTCGCCGCGGCTGATGCGCTGACGGGCGCCGGGTACCAGGCCACGCGGACCATGCTGCAGGTCATCGTCGCCGGGATCAACATCGGGATCAACTTTCCGTTGATCACCCACTATTCCTGGCGCGGCGCGGCCTGGTCGAGTCTCATCTGTGATGGGCTGCTGTCCATCTCGCTCTGGGCGCTGATCTTTTATTTGCGACGGGGCTCCGTCGACACTGAAGTCACGCCGGCCCCCGCCCCACCAGAGGCCGAGCCGGTGTCGCCACTATGACCGCGACCATGGGTGCCGTCAAAGCTCGTGTCGCCGTGTGCATTGCGACGTACGCGCGTCCGGATGGTCTCGCGCGTCTCTTGGATGGCTTAGCGGCCCTCCATACGGACGCGTGCGTGCGCGTGGTAGTCGTGGACAACGACGCCACCGGGCCTTCACGCGACGCGTGCGAAGCACGCGCGAGTGCGTTTCGGCTGGGGTTGCGATATGAAGTTGAGCCGCGGCGAGGCATCACCTACGCGAGAAACCGATCAGTCGCCGCGGCTGGCTCGGATGTGGATTTCATCGCGATGCTGGACGATGATGAGGTGCCGGAGGCGGGATGGCTGCAGGCGCTGCTCAAAGCGCAGGCCAAGTACGACGCCGACGTCGTCGCCGGACCCGTCATTCCCTACTTCCCGTCGATGCCGCCGGAATGGGTCCAGGAAGGACGCTTCTTTGACCGGCCGCGCTATCAAACGGGTCACGAGCTGCCGCACGCGCACACGCACAACGTGCTGGTCCGGCGCACCGTGTTCGAGAAAACCGGACGATTCGATGACCGGTTCGCGCTGACCGGCGGCGAAGATCTGCAGTTCTTCCGTCGGGTCAAGGCCGACGGCGCCCGTATCGTCTTCGCCAACGATGCGGCGGTCGAGGAGTGGATCCCCGAGAGCCGCGCGAACATGGGCTGGCTCCTGCGCCGCGCCTACCGCTCGGGCGCGACGCTCGGCCAGGTCGATCGCGACCGGCCGGACGCGCTCATCGCCCGGCCTATGCGCGTCGTGCGCGGCCTGGGTCGGCTGACGCAGGGCGTGCTGCTCACGCTGGTCGCACTCGTCGCCTGGCGAGACCGACAGGTGCGACTGGTGCGGGCGTTGCAGCTCATCTACCGTGGGGTCGGGATGGTCGCCGGCGTGCTCGGGGGACGATATGAAGAGTATCGAGTCACCCACAAGGTCTGAGCGCCGGCTGGGCTACCTGTCGGGCGCGCCGCGCGTCACCACGCGCAGCACGTCCGACGCCGCCGGTCCGCGCACGCACGTCCTCGGCATCATCGATGGGTTCGAGCGCCGCGGGTGGACGGTCTCGCGCTACATCGTCGGAGACCGCATGCCCGACGTCGTGGCGCGCGACGGCGAGGCCATGCTCCGCCGCGGCCGCGCCTGGACCCTCGCGGCCGACCTCGCCCGCTACGGCCTCCGCG
>DASRDS010000428.1:0-2096 GCA_035652495.1 Gemmatimonadaceae bacterium | reverse complement strand
AGATCGAGCCCGCGTCGCTGTCCGAGATGCGGCGTGCTTGCGTCAGAATCTTTTCGAGCAGCGTAAGGAGATTGCGCTCGTTCGAGAGCGCGACCCCGATTTGGGTGAGCTCCGTCAGCTCCCGATAGCGCCGGGCCTCGGAGGTGCGCGCCGCCTGAACGCTCACGAGCGCGGCCGCGTGTCTGAACGCTCCACGGAGTTGCGCGATGATGGTGTTGCGGGAGGCGTCCGGGGGGATATAGGCGGTGAGCAGGTCGGTTGGCGCGCCCGGCTCGTCCGCCGAGCTACGGGCGACGATGGCGGCGATATCGCCAATCGCCGCTAGGGCGTTATGGTCGCCCCATGTCTGCGGGTCCACGAGAACGACCGTCGGCCGCCCCGGCTCGAGCGCCGCCGCCGCCGGCACGGCTCGGACACGGCGTATCTCGACGTCGAAGCCGGGCAGGTCGAGCGGACCCTGCCCGGCGACGATTAAGAGCGGTCTCAGCCTGCGCTCTGCGGCGCGAGGGTCGCCAGCCGCTTTTGCGACGGCTCGTAGGTCGGGAATTTCGCCAGCGAGGCCTTGTAGTACTCGACGGCCTTCCCCTTGTTGCCCTTGTCTTCCTCGGCCAGACCACGCGAGTAGAGCATGACCGTCTCGAACGGGACTTTCTTGTTCGCCTCGGCGCGGCTCTCGCTCACTTTCGTATCGATCGGCGGCAGCTTCATGCCGTTGATCATCGTGTCGGCGAGCTGCGTGACCAGCGCCAGAACGTTCTTGGCGTCGCCCTGCACGTGGGCCACGTACTCGACTTGCGACGTCTCCACATTCACGGAGCGGCTCGTCAAGATCATGCGGCCGCTCGGATCGCTCACGAACCCGCCGAAGATCATGTGGTGCGCGCCGAGGAGCTTGCCCAGACGCACGGCGGTCGAGGGATCGACGCGCTTGGGGTCGATGTTCTGCTCTTCCATCAGGTGCTGCAATTGCTCGCGCTCGACGACGCGGATCTGCTGATCGGCCGCGAGCTCGGTGACGAGCATTTGCGAGATGCCCGAGGTGAAGGCATCGAAATCTTCATGTTGCTGTTTTCCCATCGCGCCGTTGTCGAAGTTCATGACGGCGACGGTCGGCCGCGAATCGGGCGCCTGCGCCGTGGCGACACCGGCGAGCGCGGAGAGCGCGGTCAGCGTGGCGAACGCGTATCGGAACATGGTGCTCCTCACACGGTCAACGTGAGCCCTTCAGCGGCAGCCAGGATTTCTAGCGTACCGCCCCGCCGAGCCACGAGTGCCCGGCACTCGTCCGTTCGACGGTCGACTTCATCATCGGTGCGTTCCGGCTTGTGGTGGAACAACACGAGCCGCTCCACGTGAGCCTCGAGGGCCAACTCGACGGCGTCTTCATACGTCGAGTGTCCCCAGCCAACGTGCTGACGGTATTCCTCGACGGTGAACATCGAGTCATGCACCAACACGCTGGCCTGATGACAGAACGCGACTAACGACTCATAATGCTCGGTCTGCCTCAACTCGTTGTCCGATATGTAGACGAGCGCGCGTTGAGCCTCGTTTCCATTGGTTAATGGCGCGAAGCGGTATCCCAGCGCGCCGCCCGGGTGCTGTACGGGAAACGCCCGGATGTCGAATGCGCGGTGCAGCGATACGCGGTCCGAGAGCTCTTTCACGTCGATCGTCGCCGCCAGCTGGTCGAACGTCACGGGGAAGACGACGGGCGACATCTGGTCGCGGACGACGAGGCCTATGCTCTTCTCGAGTGTCTTCGAGCCCCAGATCGTGAAGTGATTGCCCTCTTGGAACACCGGGGCGAAGAACGGCAGGCCCTGGATGTGATCCCAGTGTGCGTGCGTAAGGAAGATGTCGCCGCGGATCGGCTGGCCGTTGGCCCGATCGATCAGCGATCGGCCCAGCTCACGGATGCCCGTCCCAGCGTCCAGGACGACGAGCAGGCCCTCCGGCGAGCGCACTTCGACGCACGGCGTATTCCCGCCATAGCGCACGGTCTGGGCGCCCGGGCTGGGAATTGAGCCACGCGTGCCCCAGAACCGCACCGTGAGCGTCATGCGGACAAAATTGCGGTCAACCAGTCACCTGGG
>DASRDS010000427.1:0-19230 GCA_035652495.1 Gemmatimonadaceae bacterium | reverse complement strand
GAAGTCGCGAAGGAGTTGGCGCGCGCGTTCGTGGGGGCACGATACACCCACGAGGAACGCCACGAGCGCCGGTTGGCGAAAGTTCGAGCGATCGAGACGCATTACCTTCGGGAGACGACATGACGACTGTGACGGCCCTCTCGGCCGAATTGGGAACGTATTCGGAGTCGGTGGGGAAGACGCTGGCGCGCGCGCATTCGGAGCAGATTCTCGCCCGGATCAATCGCGGCGACTACACGGTTTGGAAGCCTCAGCCGACCGAGATCACCAATCGGCTCGGATGGCTGACAATCGCTGAGCGTATGCGGGATGAGATCCCCGCGATTCGGAAAGTCGTGGAAGCCATCCGCAAGGACGGCTATACCCACGCCTTGTTGCTCGGCATGGGCGGATCGAGTCTGGCGCCGGAAGTGTTTCATAAAGTCTTCGGCACCAAGGCCGGCTATCTCGAGCTTCACGTGCTCGACAGCACTGACCCTGACGCGGTCGCGTCTGCTGTCAACGGTCTCGATTTGGCGAAGACCTTATTTATCGTCTCTACGAAATCGGGTGGGACTGTAGAGACATTTTCGTTTTTCAGAACGTGTTACCGGCGAGTAGTTGCAACGTTAGGAGCTGAGCACGCCGGCGAACATTTTATCGCGATCACCGACCCGGGCAGCGCCTTGGCGGATACCGCGAGCAAATATCGTTTCCGCTCGTGCTTCCTGAACGATCCGAATATCGGCGGACGCTACTCGGCGCTATCGCACTTCGGTCTCGTTCCCGCGGCTCTCGTTGGCGTCGACCTGAATCGCCTGCTGGAGAGCGCGATCAAAGCCGAAGGTGATCAAGAGAGCGCGCTGGAGCTCGGCGTCATCATGGGCGAGCTCGCGGTCCTAGGCCGCGACAAGATCACGTTCGTCTGTTCGCCCGGCATCGATGCGTGGGGCGCGTGGGTCGAGCAGCTCATCGCCGAGAGCACGGGAAAGGAAGACAAGGGGGTCTTGCCGGTTGCCGACGAGCCAGTCGGCGCCCCGGGCGTCTATGGCGGCGATCGACTGTTCGTTTCCCTGCGTCTCGCTCGCGAAACGTCAAACGATGCGGCGCTAACGGCACTTCGTAGCGCCGGTCAACCGGTCGTTCAGATCGATCTCGCGGACCCGTACGATCTCGGCGGCGAGTTCTTCCGCTGGGAGCTGGCGACGGCGATCGCTGGGTGGCGTATTGGGATTAACCCGTTTGATCAGCCCAACGTCGAAGCCGCCAAGCAGCTCGCTCGGTTGATGGTCGACACGTATCAAAAGAGTGGCGCGCTCCCGACATTGACGGCGAATGCTAGGACTGACGGCTTGGCGCTCTATGCGACGACACCTGATCCGACCGATGCGACGACGATTATTTCTGGGTTTCTCGGCGCCATCAAACCAGGCGACTATATAGCGATCCAAGCGTGGATCGCTCCGACAGAGGAATCGACAGAGGCGCTCGAGCGCATGCGAGTAACGCTGCGCGATCATTATAAAGTCGCGACGACGCTGGGTTACGGGCCGAGGTTTCTCCACTCGACGGGCCAATTGCACAAAGGCGATGGCAACCATGGAGTGTTCCTCCAGATCGTGACCCCGCCGCCAGCGCCGGCGAAAGACATCCCGATTCCGGAGACGGCTGATTCAGACAAGTCGGTGATCTCGTTTGGCGTGCTGAAAGAAGCACAATCGCTAGGCGATCGCCGCGCGCTGATGGACCGGAATCGCCGAGTGCTGAGAGTCGATGTGCCGCGGGAGAATGTCATGCAAGGCCTGCAGAAACTGGCGGCTCTGCTCACGTGATTCGCGCGATCATCTTCGACCTCGATGGAACGCTCGTGCAAACGGAAGCCCTCAAGGCGATCTCGTATGCCCGCGCGGCCAAGCAGCTCAAACCGGAGCTGAAAGAGGACGACGTCATCCAACGCTATGATGACATGATCGGCCGCTCACGTGAGGAGGTCGCCGAGGCGTTGGTCAAGCGATTCGGACTCAACGTCACGTGGGAGCAGCTCGTCGATGCCCGGATGAAGGTCTATGATGCGATGCTGGAGGACCCGAGGACCGTCAAGCAGCAAGAGTACCCCTACGCGACGGCTTTGCTTCGGAAGGTCAAAGGCATGGGCTACCCGACCGCGCTCTGCACGATGTCGCACGCACCGGAGACCGCGGTTGTACTGAAAACCCTGGACATTGGCCAGTGCCTGGATGTCGTCGTGACACGCGATATGGTGTCAAAGCCGAAGCCCGATCCCGAGATCTACCGTCTGGCGATGAGCAAGCTCAATGTTCAACCAGGCGAGTGTCTCGTGATCGAGGACTCGGAACCGGGCGTGGCCGCGGCGGTTGATGCGGGGACGCAGGTGGTGGTGGTGCCGAGTGACCTGACCCGGGCCCGAGTGGTGGCCCATGCACCGTTCAAGGGCGAGATCATCGTGGATAATCCCGCCGATCTCGATAAGACCGTGATGCAATTACTGGGGAGATAACGCACACATGCAATTGGGAATGGTGGGGCTGGGGAAGATGGGCGCGAACATGACGACCCGGCTCGTGAAAGGTGGTCATACGATCGTCGTGTACGATCGCGACGCGCGTGCGGTATCCACGTCGGCGTCCGGCGGCGCCACGGCGTCGAGTGGGCTCGCCGATCTCGTCTCGAAGCTCACGCCGCCTCGCGCCGTGTGGATCATGGTGCCGTCCGGCGATCCCACGGAATCCACGGTCCGCGAGCTCGCGAAGCTCCTCAGCAAGGGCGACACGATCATCGATGGCGGCAACAGCAACTACAAGGACGACATGCGTCGCCAGAGGGATCTCGATCCCATGGGTCTCCACTATGTCGATGTCGGCACCAGCGGTGGGATCTGGGGCATCACCGAGGGCTACAGCCTCATGATCGGCGGTGACAAAGCTGAGATCGAACGTCTGCGTCCCATCTTCGAGACGCTGGCTCCGTCAAAGACCGATGGCTGGGGTCGCATGGGACCGACGGGATCGGGGCATTTCGTGAAGATGATTCACAATGGGATCGAGTACGGTCTCATGCAGGCATATGCCGAGGGCTTCGCCATTATGGAGGCCAAGAAAGAGTTTGCTCTCGACGTATCGCAGATCGCCGAAGTGTGGCGCTATGGTTCGGTGGTGCGGTCGTGGCTGCTGGATCTGGCCGCGAACGCGCTCAAGGAGAACCCGACGCTCAAGGGCATCGCGCCGTATGTCGTCGACTCGGGCGAAGGGCGGTGGACGGTCGCCGAAGCCATCGATTTGAATGTTCCAGCGCCTATCATTACGCAATCGTTGATTGAGCGCCTGCAGTCGCGCGACGATGATTCGTACACCTACAAGATGTTGTCCGCGTTGCGCAATCAGTTCGGCGGGCACGCCATCAAAACCGAGGCTTGAGTCGTGAGTCAAGTCGATCCCAGCATATTCGCCGTCTTCGGCGCCACGGGTGATCTGGCGCATCGCAAGATCTTCCCCGCGCTGTATCAACTGCACAAGCACCACCTCATCGAGGGCAAAAACATCATCCTCGGCGTGGGGCGCGATCAGGATACGGACGACGCGAAGTTCCGCGCGTCGATCAAGGAATCGCTGAGCGGTGCGGATGCGGATGATCTCGATGCGTGGCTCAACTCGGTCGTGTTCTACCAAGGTATGGGTTCGTCGACGCCGGCGGACTTTCAGGCGCTGAAAACTCGCCTCGAGACGTTGGAGCGCGATCACAACGTCCCCGGCAATCGGGCGTTCTATCTCTCGCTGCCCCCGACTGCGTTTCCCTCGACCATCGCTGGTCTCGGTGCCGCGGGGCTGAATCAGAGCGCGGGTTGGACGCGGGTCGTCATCGAAAAACCGTTCGGTCACGACCTCGACTCCGCCAAAGAGCTGAATCGCCTCGTCCATCAGTTCTTCGACGAATCGCAGGTCTACCGCATCGACCATTACCTCGGCAAAGAGACCGTCCAGAATCTGCTCGTGTTTCGATTCGCGAACGCGATGTTCGAGTCGCTCTGGAATCGCGATCACATCGAGAGCGTCGAGATCACGGTGGCCGAGGAGCTCGGCGTCGAGCAGCGCGCCGACTATTACGACCATGCCGGCGCGCTCCGGGACATGGTGCAGTCGCATCTGACGCAGCTCTTTGCCCTGGTCGCGATGGAGGTTCCAACGGCGTTCGAAGCCGCGGCCATCCGCGATGAGAAAATCAAAGTCTTGCGTTCGATCGCGCCGCTCAGTCCGCGCGATGCGGTGCGCGGCCAGTACGTGGCCGGCGAGATCGATGGCAAGCCCGTGGTCGGCTATCGCACGGAGCCCGGCGTCGCGCAACGCTCGAACACCGACACGTTCGTCGCGCTCAAGCTGAGCCTCGATACGTGGCGGTGGCAGGGCGTCCCGTTCTACATCCGCACGGGCAAGCGCATGGCGCGCCGGCTCACGGAGATTCGCGTGCGCTTCCGTCAGGCGCCCGTCTGGATGTTCCGCGGCTTGTCGGGTTCGCAGCCCACGGCCAACACGTTGGTGATCACGCTGCAGCCGAACGAAGGCTTCCGGTTGTACTTCGATGTGAAGGCGCCGGGCGAGCCGTTTCGCCTGCAGCGCCTCACGCTGCACTTCGACTACGGCGAGGAATTCAAGTTCCTCCCGGAAGCGTACCAGACGCTGTTGTTGGACGTGCTGCGCGGCGACCAGACGCTCTTCGTGCACGCCGACGAAGTCGAGGCATCGTGGCGGGTCTACGCGCCGCTCCTGGCGCTCAAGGACACGCCCTACTTCTACGAAGCCGGCACCTGGGGCCCGCCGCAGGCCGCGACGGTCGTGCCGGAGCGGGAGCCGCGGGAAAAGCTCGAAACCGCGGGAGCCGGGGCGGGGGCAGGTGCCGCCGCTTGAGGTCCGCGAGGTCGCGGATCCCGCCGGCCTCTATCGCGCCGCCGCGGATCTGATCGCGACAACGGCCGCCGCGGCAGTCGCCGCGCGCGGCCGGTTCACGCTCGCGCTGTCGGGCGGCAACACGCCCCGTTCGCTGTATCAATTGCTGGCCGCCGAGTACGCGAAACGCGTTCCCTGGTCATCGACGGACGTGTATTTCGGCGATGAGCGGTGCGTGCCTCCTGACAGCCCTGACAGCAACTATGGCATGGCGTCCGAGGCTCTTCTGTCTCGGATTCCGGGTCTCACCGAACGCACGGCGCGCATACAAGGCGAGCTCGAGCCGGCGGATGCGGCGAAGCGTTACGAAGCCGTCCTTCGCAGCGCGTTCCCCGATGGCACGACGCTCGATGTGTCCCTCATGGGCATCGGCCCGGATGGGCACACAGCTTCGTTATTTCCGGGAATCCCGGAGCTCAATGAGCACACCCGTTGGGTGGTGCCCACCAACGCGCCGCCGACGATGAAGGTGCACCACCGCATCACCCTGACCTACCCAGTATTCGCCAACACCCGCACTGTCGTCTTTCTGCTCGCCGGCGCGGACAAGCGCGACATTCTCGAGAAGGTGCTGGCGAGCGCGGGCAACCCTCAGGCACCGTATCCAGCGTCGCGTGTCACCGCGCGCGAGCATGTGATTTATCTGGTTGACCGGGCGGCGTTAGGCAGGGTCTAATTCTCTAGAAAATGCGCTCGACACTCTCGTTGGCGGCCCTGATGCTGTGCGGTGCCGTCTTGTCGTGCAGTAGTGCCTCGGGCCCTCGCACAGCGGCCCACTTCGACATCATTTCGGGCAACCGGCAATCGGCCGTCGTCGGCACCCAACTTCCCAACCCGCTCGTCGTGAAAGTCACCGACGCGCAGGGCAATCCGGTTCCGGGCCAAGCGGTGAATTTTATCGTGACATCGGGTGGCGGCAGTGTTTTTGGTGGCGTCGAGACGACCAACAGCACGGGTACGGCGCAGGAGCTGTGGACGCTCGGCACGTCGACGGCAGATAGTCAGCGGGTCACCGCCCGCGCGGTCGATCCCACGACCGGTCAGCCACTCACCTTTGGCGTGT
The DNA here is from genome assembly GCA_035652495.1 of Gemmatimonadaceae bacterium. GTDB lineage: Bacteria > Gemmatimonadota > Gemmatimonadetes > Gemmatimonadales > Gemmatimonadaceae > DASRDS01. The sequence goes on along the minus strand of DASRDS010000427.1, from coordinate 13,230 downwards.
TTGATGCGACACCGCTTTCCGCGGCGCCGGCGTCAGATACGATCATCGGCGGTAACGGCGAGACCGCGACGATCGGTGCGGCGCTGCCGGATTCGATTGCCATCAGAGCCAGAGACAAGTACGGCAATCCGGCGGCAGGGGATACGGTTCATTGGACCATCACCGGTGGGGGTGGCACGGTGAGTCCGTTGGCCAGCGTAACCAACGCCAATGGTGTCGCGAAAGCGCGGTGGACTATGGGGCCCGTTTCCACCACCAACACGCTGACTGCGACCATCGGCACCTTGGCGCCCTTGGCGTTCACCGGGCTCGGCTCGGCTGGCACGACGAACCCTGCGCAAGCCGCGTTTATCAGCGCGGGCGCTGGGAGCGCCTGCGCGATTACCGCGAGCGGTGTCGCGTATTGTTGGGGTGTGGATCAAGACGGAGAGGATGGTACCGGCTTCCATGCCTCCCCAAGCGCGTTCGCTCCAACCGCGGTTCCGACGAGCGCGCATTTCACATCCATCGCCAATTCGCGTTTCGGGGATCTCGAAATTGATGCGGGAATCGATGACGATGCCCGTGGGTACACGTGTGCGACCGCGACCGATGGAACTGGATATTGCTGGGGAGAAGGCGGACCGGCGATGGGACGGGGGCCCGGGCGGTATTCCTATCCGATCGACACCAACGATCCGTATGCGGGCTCCTTATCACCCGCTCCCGCGCCAGTTGTCGGCGGCATTCAATTCTCATCGATCGTGACGGGCTATTGGATGGCATGCGGTCTGGACCTGACTGGCACGGCGTATTGCTGGGGCGCTGAGCCTTACGTTGGCGATGGCGTCACCGTGCCGGCGGATTCGAACATTGCGCAAGGCGCTCCGGTCGCTGTCGCCGGCGGATACCACTTTCAACAGCTCGTGGCCGGCCAACTCCACATGTGTGGTCTCGTCAGCGACGGGACCGTCTACTGCTGGGGCGATAATGCCGGAGGCGAAATAGGTGATGCGACGAACACGTTCCGGAATGTGCCGACGCAGGTCGCGACCTCGCAACGATTCACAAGTCTGAGCGCCGGGGCAGTGGGCGTGAGCGGGGGTGAAACGTGTGGGTTGACGGCGGCGGGAGCTGCCTATTGCTGGGGCTCCCAGTCATGGAACTACCCGACGCCCGTGCAGGGTGGTCACTCGTTCAGCAGCATTTTCGTGGGTGATGGAACGACATGCGCCATCGCGAATGATGGCGCGTATTGTTGGGGACTCGTGTGGTGGATCGGTTCGTCGCAGATCGTCGCCCAAACGCCGGTCGCCGCGCCATCTCTTCCTGGCGTCACGTTTCAGTCAATGGCCGGCGGTGAGGGTTTCTTTTGTGGCCGGAGTACCGCGAGCGGGTTGTACTGTTGGGGCACGAACCAGCTGGGTCAATTGGGCGTGCCGGCGGCTACGCTCTTCTCCAATACACTCGTCGCCGTCACGCCGTTCAGTGCATCACGCGTAGCGTCACGACCACCGTTGCCGCGGCGCAAGTAATCACGGCGACAGGTGCCGCGGATATCGTTCGCGGCATGAAACGATTTCTCGCGTTCCTCGCGCTGCCCGTCATCGCGTCAGCGCAAACGAGCTTTCTCGTCATCGGCGACTGGGGTCGCGATGGCGCGGGGTTTCAGACGGCTGTCGCGACCCAGATGGCGGCGGCCGCCGCGCGCATTCATGCGGCGTTCATCGTGTCGGTCGGCGATAACTTCTACGAAGAAGGGGTCCAGACGTCGCACGACAATCAGTTCAAGACGTCGTTCGAGGATGTCTATAAGGCGCCGTCGTTACAGATCCCGTGGTTCGTGGCGATCGGGAATCACGATTACCACGGCAACGTCGACGCGGAGATCGGTTACGGGAAGGTCGATCCGCGCTGGCACATGCCCGCTCGTTATTTCACGGTGCATCAAAAGGTCGACGACACGACATCGCTGGATCTGTTCTTCTTGGACACATCGCCATTTGTCACGGAATACCGAACCGAGGACAAGTACAAGGCACACATCGCGGGCATCGACACGAAGGCGCAGGTGCACTGGCTCGACAGCGCGATGGGCGCGTCGACCGCGAAATGGAAGATGGTAATAGGCCACCATCCGATTTACTCGGCGAGCCCGAAGCACGGGAACACGCCGGAGCTGATCGCGGCGATCAATCCGTTGCTGATCAAGTATCATGCGCAGGTCTATCTCTGCGGGCATGACCACAACCTGCAGCACCTGCGTCTCAATCACGTCGACTATTTCGTGTCGGGTGGCGGCTCAGAGGCACGGCCGGCGGGACACGGCGCTCACACGCTCTGGAGCGCGACGAGCCCGGGATTTCTGGCGGTTGAAATGAACGCGAACGCGATGCGCGCGCAGTTCATTAACCAGCGAGGAAGGATCCTCGACTCGACCGCGGTTCGAGCCACGGCCACACCCTGATCGCGTGGTCCAGGGCGGTGGCGCGCGCCATATCGCGCACCACATCGCCCGTGGAGCTCTCGCATACACGCCGCACGTCCTTCTCACCCCGGCACAACGAGACGGTCGCATCCATCTGCGTCGCCCCGTCGATGTGCCGGGTCTCACACCGTTCAGTTACCGCGTAGGGCGCCGTGCTGGAGTACAACACTTCAACGGTCACCTTCTTGACGTCCCCCTCCAACTCGGCGCAGGTAGCTTCACCCGATCCGAGTTTCCACCCCGTGAACGCGACCGCGGGGCCGTGGTCGTTGACCAGCACCACGTGCGTGGGTGCCCCGAACAATTTTTCAGCGGTCAGCGTTCGTGTCATCATATTCAGGAGGGCTAGTAGGCAAACGCCGGGCCCAACGGTAGAGTTCGCCTTAGTGGGCCGAATTTCAAAAACCTGTAGCCGCGACGCCACAGACCGTATATGTCGATGCCGCCACGCCGCATCCTGCTCGCTGACTGCGACCAGTTTTTCGTCGCGGTCGCCCGTTTGGCGGACCCGGAGGGGGCTGGGAAAGCCAGCCTCCTGATCGTCGGCGGCACCCGGGAAAGCCGCGGCGTCGTTTGTTCCGCCTCGTACGAGGCGCGGCGCTATGGTGTCCGGTCGGCCATGCCGATCGCGCGCGCATTACGCCTATGCCCGAACGCGGTCTGCGTCCCGGTGCCCCGGAAGGCCTGCATCGAGAAGAGCCGCGCCGTTGCCTCTGTCCTGCGCCGCTTTTCGCCGGTGGTCGAGCCGGCGTCGGTCGATGAGCTGTACCTGGATCTCACGAATACGGAGCGACTGTATCGCGACGAGCCGTTAGAGGTCACCTCGGCGCGCATACGGGACGCCGTGCGCGCCGAAACCGACCTGTCCGTCTCGATCGGCGGTGGCACGTCCAAGCTCGTCGCCAAACTCGCGACCGAGTACGCCAAGCCGCGACCCGGTACGGGAGCGACTGGTGTGTTCATCGTCTCGCCGGGAGACGAAGCCGCATTCGTCGCGGGTCTGGGCCTCGCTGAGTTGCCGGGTGTCGGTCCGAAATTCCAAGAGCGTTTGGCCGAGCACGGATGGAGGCGGGTCGCGGATATCCTCTCGCTGGATCAGCCGGCGTTGACCCGAGCCCTGGGCGAACGCGCTGGCGAATGGCTCTACCAGCGGATTCGCGGCATCGATCCTTCGGTCGTTCGCGAACGCGATCGCGCCAAATCGGTGAGTCGCGATGAAACATTCCCCCGGGATCTCAACGACGACGCTGATCTGCAACGGGAGCTGGTACGACTCGTTGACCGCGGTGCGGCCGACATGCGAGAATCGGGACTCGCGGCGCGCACCGTGACGGTCCGGCTCCGCGACTACGATCGCACGACGCGACAGGCGAGCCGCACCCTCCGCGCCCCAATCATCTCGGATCGCGCGATCCTGACCTTGGCGCACGCGCTGCTGGCCCGCCTCCGCGCGGAACGTCGCGTCCCGGCCCGACTCATCGGCGTCGCGCTCTCGCAGTTCGCCGACGTCGCGCAGCTCGATCTCTTGGACGTCAGCGAAGCCGAGGTCGAGGTCGACCGCGATCGTCGGCTGACGCGCGCGGTCGACACGGTGCGCGAACGCTTCGGCCGCACGGCGCTGACGCCGGGCGTGCTCGCCGTCAGCGCTGCCTCAGCGAAAAAACGAACTGCTGCCGGACCAGCTGACGGACGTGGCAGCCGCCGACCAGCGCCGGATGGTACCGCGTCGCGGCCAGCGCATCGGAAACGCTGACGACGAACGCCTCGGCAGTGCTCGATATCGTGCGCACCGACCCGCGTTCGACTCGTCCCGAGGTGTCGACCACGAACTCGAGCGTCACTTCGCCTTCGACACCCGCTCCGCGTAGCGACTCCGGATACCGCGGTGTCGGGGCGTTCGCGTACGGCGTGACTTGTACATCGACGACGTCGGCCGAGAGGACACCGCCCGGTGTCTGCCCGGCGCTTCCTCTTCCGCCAGCATGCGTCTCGCTCGGGCCAGTCGTCCAGGTCGTGTCCTCCGTGAACGTTGGAAGACCGCGTATGTGGGCGTCGATTGGGGGAATGGTTGGCGGCACCGTCGTAGGAACCGGAACTATTGTCCCCGGCAAAGTGCCGATCGGCCGTCTGAGGTGCGTTGTGATGGGATCCTGGGGCGAAGACCGCGGGTGATAGAGGACCATAGTCGGCTGCTCAGGCGTTGGCCGCGCTTCCGTCCTCGTTGGCCTAACCATCATGTACAGCCCAACGATGCTGACGTGAATCGCGGCACTGATCAACGATGTTTTCATGGGGCGACGATAGCATCGTCCCCCATGAACCATCGTGATCAAAGCATGATGTTCCGATCAACCCAAGATGACGATCACATTAACGACGCCAGTTCGTTAACTCAGCGATCGCAACATGCGCAGCGCCGATATCCCCTCGGCTGGCAGCTGCTCAAACGTGCACTGCTTGGGATCTTTGTCTGGCCGCCAGCGCCGAAACGTGGTCCCATGGCGAAACCGCCCATCGCTGAAGTGATCATAGGTCACTTCAACGACCAAACTCGGGTCCAACGGCTGCCATTCACCGGTGCGCTCATTCGCCCATCGGCTCGGCCCACCAGGCGCACGTCCGTTGAATCCTGGTGCCTTGATCAACGGCTCGACCTTCTCACGCAGTTCCAATCGCTCGGCTGCCTTGAACGAAGATGTAAAGCCCACGTGATGCAACATGCCGTCGTCATCGTACAGTCCAAGCAGCAACGACCCGATGCCGCCGCCTTTCGCGGCATAACGAAACCCGCCGACGACGCAATCGACCGTCCGCACATTCTTGACCTTCTGCATGCCGGTCCGCAATCCAGCTTGGTATGGCAGATCGAATTTCTTGGCGACGACGCCGTCCAGTCCGATCTGCTCCCCACGCAGCCACTGTCGCGCGACTGCTATATCTGACGTAATGGGAGAGAGACGGACCGTGGCCGAGTCGGGGAATGCCCGCGGCAAAAACGCTTCGAGCTGGTGCCGTCGGGTTGAGAGCGGAAGCTCGAGGTCCGCCAGCTCGTCGAAGACGATGTACTGCGCGGGCCACTCCGCCGCCAACTTTCGCACCCGGCTCTCAGCCGGATGAATACGCTGCAACAACGCGTCGAACGAAAGCTGGTCCTCGAGCGGCACGACCAACTCGCCGTCGAGCACAAACCGTCTCACGGGCGATGCGAGCAATGCCGCGACGATCTCCGGGAAATATCGCGTCAGCGGCTTGAGCGCTTTCGACGTCAGCTCGACCTCCGAGCCATCACGCGAGGCAATGCACCGAAACCCATCCCACTTGGGCTCATACCACCACTCGGGTCCTTCGGGGAGCTCGTCGACGAGCTTCGCCTCCATCGGCGCGATCGTCACAAGACGCTCTTCAAGTCAAAGCGCCCTTGTCTCTCGCGGATCGGCTGCCACAGATCCCCGACGGCCTTCACTCGCGCGGGAACGTTCATGACGGTGAAGTCCTGGATCGAGACCCCATTCGCCAGCTCCTCCCAGGTGACGGGCGTCGACACGGTCGCGCCCTCGGTCGGTCGCACCGAGTACACGGACGCGAGTGTCCGACCCCACGCATTCTGGTTGTAGTCCACGAGCGCATGCTTTTCCGGTCGATGCGCCACGCGGTACTCGGATGTCAGCAAGCCGGGTTCCAGCTTGGCCATCGACACCGCGAACCGCTTCGCGAACGTCCAGACTTCTTTCTGGTCCGGTCCACGAACGATCGGCACATAGACATGGACGCCGCGACTACCCGTGGTCTTCGCCACGCACTTCATGCCGAGCCCCTGGAGCCCATCCCGCACGAGCAGCGCCGCCTGTCGCACGTGCTCGAACGTCGCCCCCGGCGTCGGATCCAGATCAAAGTGCAGCACGTCCGGCTTGTGGACATCGTCGCACGTGGAATACCACGGATTGAGATCGATGCATCCGAGGTTGATCACCCACATCAACGCGGCCTCGTCATCGATGACCGGGAAGTCGATCTCGTTCCCCGATCCATGCCGGATGCAGCATGTCACGAGCCAGTCGGGGCGGGGCGACGGCGTCCGTTTCATAAAGAACATCTTGCCCGTGATACCATTCGGGTACCGCTTCATGACCATGGCGCGTCCCGTGATATAGGGCACGAGGACCGATGCCACGTCGCCGTAATAGCGTATGAGGTCACCCTTCGTGAGCCCCAGCGAGGGCCAGAAGACTTTGTCGAGATTCGTGAGCCGAACGGTACGCCCACGGATAGTGACCTCCATGCCTCAAGATGCTAGACTGTTGCCATGACTACCATGTGGCACTTCGATATCGCGTGGCAGGAGAAGGTCATCCGGACGCTCGTCGTCTACCTGTTCCTGCTCATCGGTTTGCGGCTCGCGGGGAAGCGTGAGCTCGGGCAGTTCAATCCGTTCGATCTGGTCGTCCTGCTCCTCCTGTCGAACACGCTGCAGAACGCGATCATCGGGAGCGACAACTCCCTCTCGGGCGGGCTCCTGGGCGCCGCCGTCCTGTTGGCCGTCAACTATGCCGTGGTGCGATTTCTATACCGGCATCCGGCGATCGAGCGGCTCGTCGAGGGCGATCCGGATGTCCTCATCCAGGATGGGGAGACGATTCACCATCGCCTGGAGCGCGAGCTGATTACGCGCGATCAGCTCGAGGCGGCCGCGAGGCGGCAGGGCATCGAGTCACTCGATCGCGTGCGCGAGTGCCGGCTCGAGACGGGTGGTGCGCTCACGTTCATCGAGCGGAAGCCGACCGACGAAGAGGAGCGGCACGCCGAGCTCGTGGCGCGGTTGTGTGAGCTGACCGAGCAGCAGGCCCGGCTCAGCTCGCAGCTGCTCGCGCTGCAGACACAACAGGCGCCGGCTCAGCAGGCGCCAGGGTCGTAAGCGGGCCGAGGCGCCGAAGCTCGGGCCATTTGAGGGCGATCGCGATGACGACGATCATGGTGCCCACGGCGCCGGAGACGACGGACACCACGGGCGTGAACAATCGCGCGACGACGCCGGACTCGAATCCGCCGAGCTGATTCGAGGTCCCGATGAAGAGGGAATTGATCGCGCCGACTCGCCCGCGCATCTCGTCCGGGGTGAGCAGTGGCACGAGCGTGCCTCGGACGACGACGCTCACCATGTCGAGGCCGCCGAGTAGCACCAGCATGGCGAGGGACAGGACGTAGGATCGCGATAATCCGAACACGAGCGTCGCCGCCCCGAATCCGAACACGGCCCAGAGCAACGTCGCGCCAGCTCGTTTCATCTGCGCTTTCGCCAGCACGATCGCCACAACGACCGCGCCAATGCTCGGTGCCGCGTCCATCCAGCCCAGGCCTGCGGGGCCGACGTGTAAGATGTCTTTGGCGTAGACTGGCATGAGCGACGTCGCTCCGCCCAGCAGGACCGCGAATAAATCGAGGGTGATCGCGGCCAGTATGAGCTTTGTGTTCAATACGTATCGAGCGCCAGCGATCAGTGAGTCAAGAGTAATAGCCCGCTTCTCGCGATCGACGGGGCGGTAATGCAGCAAGATCGCGCAGATCATGAAAACAGAAGCGCCACCCGCGCCACACAGATACACGAGCGCGGGCAGCCGAAACGCTCCGATGAGCAATCCGCCGATCGCGGGCCCGATGACGGCGGCCAACTGCCATCCGCCGGAATTCCAAGTCACGGCATTCGCCAACACGTCGGGTGCCACGAGCGCCGGGAGTATGGCATTGCGCACCGGCTGCTGAAACGCGCGCGCGGCACCCATGACGAGAAAGCACGCATAGATGGCCAACACGGGTGCATGCAACCAGGACACGGCGGCGAGGCCGATCGACGCGCTCGCCATCGTGGCCTGGGCACAGATCAATACGCGCCGGCGATCGACCGTGTCGACGATGTGCCCGGCGGGCAGGACTAGTGCCACGAGCGGAATGACGCTCACGAGCCCGATGTAGCCGAGGGCTAAAGCGGATCCGGTGCGCTCGTACAGCTCCCAGCCAACAGCCGTGCCCTGCATTTCGAATCCGACCGTGCCGCAGAATGCGCCGAGCCAGAACAACCGGAAATCGCGCGCCTTGAACGCCGCGAACGGAGCGGGGGACCGAGCATGCACGGGCGAAATCTACGGCCCAATCTATCTTTTCAACGTGACCGAGTCGCCGCTCTGGAGCCCATCGCCGGATCGCGTCGCGCGGACGAATCTGGCCAGGTTCGGCGCGGGAGCGTCCTACGAGGAGCTCTACCGGTGGTCGATCCGCGAGCCGGCGGCGTTCTGGGATCGCGTTTGGCGCGATCACGACATCATTGGCGAGCGCCAGGCGCGGGTCGTTCACGGGCTCGATCGCATGGCGCCGCCGGATCCCGACCTTGGCCCGATCTGGTTTCCCGGCTCGCGGCTCAACTTCGCCGAGAATTTGTTACGTCATGACGGCGATCAGCCGGCGATCATCGCGTGGACGGAGCTCGGTCATCAGCGCACGCTCTCTTTCGCCGAGCTTCGCGCCGAGGTCGCGTCGTACGCCGCGGCGTTGCGCTCGGCTGGCGTTGTGTCCGGCGATCGGGTCGCTGGGTTTTTGCCGAATTGTCCCGAGGCCGTCATCGCGATGCTCGCGACTACCAGTCTCGGGGCCATTTGGTCTAGCTGCTCGCCCGACTTTGGCGTCGCCGGTGTGCTCGATCGCTTTGCGCAGATCGCGCCTAAGGCGCTTTTCGCTGTGCGGAGCTATCGCTACAACGGTCGCGACATCGATTTATCCGACCGGGTTGCTTCGATCACTCATTCACTCGCTTCGCTTCGTCAGACGCTCATGGTACCAGAGGGAGTACCGAAGGAACCGAGACGCAGTACGACATCGTTGTCGTATGAGCGCGCCGCATTTAACGCGCCCGTGTACATCCTGTATTCATCAGGCACGACCGGTCTGCCGAAATGCATAGTGCATGGTGCAGGCGGGACGCTCCTGCAACATGTGAAAGAGCTAGCGCTGCACACTGATGTGAAAGCCGGTGATCGCGTTTTCTATTACACGACCACCGGCTGGATGATGTGGAACTGGCTCGTGAGCGCTCTGACGTTGGGTGCCACGATCGTGCTGTACGATGGCTCGCCGATGCCAGATGCGAATCCGTCGATTCTCTGGGAGTTGGCCGCCAAAGAACGGATTAACGTATTTGGGACCAGCGCCAAATATCTGAGCCTCGCCGAGAAACGCGGATTGGTGATAGGAGACGTGGCGGCGCTAAAGACAATCTTGTCAACGGGAAGCCCGCTGGCGGAGCACAGCTTCGACTACGTCTACCGAGACGTAAAGGAAGACGTCTGCCTGAGCAGCATCAGCGGCGGCACCGACATCGTGTCGTGCTTCGCGCTAGGCAACCCCACGGCCCCAGTCTATCGCGGCGAGCTGCAGGCGATAGGACTAGGCATGGCCGTTCAGGTGTTCGACGAGCATGGCCACCCGACGGACGATGCCGGCGAGCTCGTCTGCACGATGCCGTTCCCCAGCATGCCGGTGGCATTCTGGAATGACCCCGGCGGGGTCAGGTACCGCGCCGCGTACTTCGAGCGATTCGGAGGCGTCTGGCGCCATGGCGACTGGGCGCGACGCACGACGCACGGCGGTCTCGTGATCTATGGCCGCAGCGACACGACGCTGAATCCGGGCGGCGTGCGCATTGGTACGGCCGAGATCTACCGGCAGGTCGAGCAACTCGACGAGATTCTGGAAAGTGTCGTCGTGGGCCAGGACCGCGACGGCGACACGCGGATTGTCCTTTTCGTCCGCTTGGCCCCAGGCGTGACACTCGACGACGCGCTGCGCGACCGGATCCGTCGCGCGATCCGGCAGAATGCCAGCCCGCACCACGTGCCACAACTGATATGCCAGGTTCCCGATATCCCACGGACCGTGAGCGGCAAGATCGCCGAAATGGCGGTGCGCGACGTGCTCCACGGGCGGCCCGTCAAGAATGTGGACGCCCTGGCGAACCCTGAGTCGCTGGGGTTCTTCAGGTTAGATTAGGGCTATGGCTACGCAGACGATTCCGACGCCCACGCCGACGGACACGTTCCCGATCAACGGGACCGACTATATCGAGTTCTACGTCGGCAACGCCAAGCAATCCGCGATCTACTATCGCACCACGTTCGGCTTCCGGCTCACGGCGTACCGCGGCCCCGAGACCGGCACGCGCGACCGGGCCAGCTACGTGCTGGAGCAGAACAAAGTCCGCCTCGTCCTGACGACGCCGCTCCGGCCTGACGGCTACATTGCCGACCACGTCGCTCGACACGGCGACGGCGTCCGCGACCTGGCCCTCTGGGTCGACGACGCGACGGACGCCTTCAAAAAGGCGGTCGAGCGCGGCGCCACGCCGGTTCAGGAACCGACGCGCACCTCCGACGAGCACGGCGAAGTCGTCACCGCCGCGATTCAGACGTACGGCGAGACGATCCACTCGCTGGTCGAGCGCCGCAACTATCGCGGCCCGTTCATGCCGGGTTTCGTCTCGGCTCAGTCGCGCTACAATCCACCCGATGTCGGGCTGCAGTACGTCGATCATTGCGTGGGCAATGTCGAGCTCGGTGCGATGAACAAGTGGGTCGGGTTCTATGAGAAAGTCCTGGGTTTTTACAACCTGATCTCGTTCGACGACAAGGCGATCTCGACCGAATACTCGGCGTTGATGTCGAAAGTCGTGTCCAACGGCAACGGCCGCATCAAGTTCCCGCTGAACGAGCCGGCGCAGGGCAAGAGAAAGTCGCAGATCGACGAGTATCTCGAGTTCTACAAAGGCCCCGGTGTGCAGCACATCGCCATCGCGACCGAGGATATCATCGCGACGGTCAAAGCGATGCGAGATCGCGGCGTCGAGTTCCTGCGCGTGCCATCGACGTACTACGACACGGTCGGCGACCGCGTCGGCCACATCGACGAAGACATCGCACCGTTGCGCGATTTAGGCATTCTCGTGGATCGCGACGACGAGGGGTATCTGCTGCAGATCTTCACCAAGCCGGTCGAAGATCGGCCCACGGTGTTCTACGAAGTGATTCAACGCAAAGGCGCGAAGAGCTTCGGCGCCGGCAACTTCAAGGCCCTGTTCGAGGCGATCGAGCGCGAGCAAGCGCTGCGAGGCAATCTCTGATGCCGATCTATCACACACTCGGCCAGATTCCCCGCAAACGCCATACGGCGTTTCGCAAGCCGAACGGGGGCTTGTACGCCGAGGAGTTGATGGGTCACGAAGGGTTCGTCGGTACCTCGTCGCTCCTGTACCACACGCACCCGCCGACGACCGTCAAATCCGTTCGCCGCATTCGCGAAGTCGCGTATGAGCCGGATGCCGACGAGACGCTGCGCCACCGTCACTTTTTGACGAGTCGCGTGAAGACAGGCGGCAGCCCCACGCTCGACCGCATGCCGCTCCTGTTCAACGCCGACGTGGCTATGCTGTACGTCGAGCCCGACGAGCAAGACGCCCACTTTTATCGTAATGCGCAGGGCGACGAACTGGTCTACGTCAGCAAGGGTTCCGGCACGTTGGAATCCGTGTACGGTGACTTGCCCTATCACGAAGGGGACTATCTCGTCATCCATCGCGGGATTCTGCATCGGTACAAGATGGACATGAATTCCGGCCCCACGAAGCTCTTGATCATCGAGTCTCGCGGGCATATTCGCTGGCCCAAGCGGTATCGGAATGACGTCGGGCAGTTGATCGAGGGCGCGCCGTACTCCGAGCGCGATATTCGTCGTCCGGAGGCGCTACGCACGCACGACGAGATGGGTGACTTTCGGTTGCTCGTCAAGCAATACAATGGCATCAACGAGATGATCCTCGATCATCATCCGTTCGACGTCGTGGGCTGGGATGGCTACTTCTATCCCTGGGCCTTCAACATCATGGACTTCGAGCCGATCGTCGGTCGAGTGCACCAGCCGCCGCCCGTGCATCAGACGTTCCAGGGCGATGGGTTCGTGGTGTGCTCGTTCTGTCCGCGGCCGTTTGACTTTGATCCGAATGCCGTGCCGGCTCCGTACAACCATAGCAACGTGGACTCGGACGAGGTGCTGTACTACGCGTCCAGTGAGTTCATGAGCCGCAAGGGCATTGAGTTCGGCAGCATCACCCATCACCCCGATGGCATCCCACACGGTCCGCATCCGGGCCGCGCCGAGGCGAGCATTGGCGCCAAGTACACGAACGAGCTGGCCGTGATGATGGACTCGTTCCGCCCCCTCAAGGTGGCCAAGGCCGCCACCACGATCGAAGATCCGAACTATCACCGGTCTTGGATCGAAGCCCAACACGCCGGATTCAACCCGCCAACAACGTGAGATTCGTTGCCGCGGCCCTGGCCGCGCTGTGCACAACTGCCGGCGCCCAGGTGCCGCGGTTGGCCATAGAAAGGTATACACTCCCGAACGGGCTGACGGTCGTGCTTCAGCCCGACCACGCCACGCCCGTCGTCGCTGTCCGGATTGAGTACCACGTCGGCTCAGCCGACGAACGCCCCGGCCGCACCGGGTTCGCGCACCTGTTCGAGCACATCATGTTCATGGGGTCCGAACACGTGCCCCTCGGCAAGTTCGATCAGTGGCTCGAGGCCGCCGGCGCGAACAACAACGCGTACACGACGCACGACATCACGAGCTTTTACGAATGGATGCCGTCCAACGCGCTGCCGCTCGCGCTCTGGCTCGATGCCGATCGCATGGGCTGGCTGCTGCCGACGATGACGCTCAAG
>DASRDS010000426.1:0-1089 GCA_035652495.1 Gemmatimonadaceae bacterium | reverse complement strand
GAGTCCGGTGCGCAACACCATCTCCCGCGTATGGAGGCTGAACGGATGACCGCGCAGCGACTCGAGCACGTTGACGACGATCTGACCGCCGTCCAGGATCGGAATCGGGAGCAGGTTGAGCACCGCGAGATTGACGGAGATAACGGCAAGGAGCAACAACAGGTTCTCGAACCCGCCGCGCGCCGCCTGCACGGAGACCTGCGCGATCCGCACCGGTCCGCTGAGGTTCTTGAGCGAGGCCTTGCCGGTCACGAGATCGGCGACCGAGCCGACGATCATACCGGACAGCTCGTACGTCTTTTCGGCGCCAAGCCAGGCCGCCTGTGGGACGGGCACGCGCTCCATAGTAACGGGGCCCGGGCGGAACAGGACCCCTATGCGACCGATCGTCGTGATCGCATGCGTTTTCTGGTCCGTATCCTGAGCCGCCGCTGGCGTGATCGACAGTGTCAGCTTCTGATTGCCGCGCACGATCTCGAGCGGCAGGGTTTTGCCGGCGGCGGGCTTCAAGTGCTGCTGGGCATCGAGGGCGGTATGCACAGCCGCGCCGTCTATGCCAATGACGCTGTCGCCCTTTTGAAGGCCGGCCTTCGCCGCCGCGGTGTTGGTCAACACGGAGTCGATGACCGCCGGCTCGGCGCCCGGGTTGCCCGTCGGCTTCCCGTACACGACGAACACGAACGTGAGAACGACATAGGCGAGCACGACGTTCATCGTCACGCCCGCGAGCATGATGACCAGGCGCGCCCAAAGCGGCTTCGACTCGAACCAGCGATTTTCAGGCACGGGCTTCGGACCGAACGGTTTCATCGCGTTCGGATCCCACTCGGGTCCCTGGGTCTCGACATTCTCGCCGCCGCCTTCGATCATCGCCATCGACTCATCGTCGCGCGATGCCATGCGCACGTAGCCGCCGAGCGGCAGGGCGGCGAGGCGGTACTCGGTTTCGCCCCAGCGTTTGTGCCAGAGCGCAGGGCCAAATCCGATCGAGAATCGGGGCGCGTAGACGCCCGTCGCTTTCGCGGCCAGGAAGTGGCCGAGCTCGTGCACGAAGATCACGGCGCCGAAGACGAGAATCGGCGCGAGCCA
>DASRDS010000425.1:0-3278 GCA_035652495.1 Gemmatimonadaceae bacterium | reverse complement strand
CGAAGTCGCCGCGAACACCGCGAAGGGAACGAAGAATGCGACGGCGCCGGCCGAGCCCAGTCCGAGTCGAAAGGCCTGCGGAATGGGGCCAACCAAGTCGAGCCGATCCAGCGGCACGAGCGCCTGGACCGCCGAGGTGCCCAGGATGAACATGAGCGCGATCACCGGTGCGGCGATCAGCACGGATCGCGCGATATTGCGGCGAGCGTCTTTGGCCTCGCCGGCGAGAACGGCCACATACTCGAACCCTGACAGCCCACCGACGGCCAGCTTGCCGAAGATGTTTACGCTGAGCAGCGTGAACGCCGGCGCCGTGATCGCAAGTGGATGGTATTCGTGGAGCGTGCCTCGGGCGATGTTGATGACCGGCAGGATCAGCAACAGGGCGAAGGCACTGAGGAGCAGGACCGCGCCGACGTTGTGCACCCATTTGCTGATGCGCAGCCCGAGGATAGAAACGACGATCAGCGCACCGATGAGCGTTCCGGCGACGCCGCCGATGTAGACATGATTGCCCGCCAACGGTTGGGCCGCGGGCCCTATCGCATAGACCAGGGCGTTGGCCACGCTGAGTCCTAGGGTGCCGAGGAAGACGATGGCATAGAGCCAGAGATTCCAGCCCACGAGGAAGGCGACGCCGCCATTGAGTCCGATTTTGGCCCATTGGTACAGCCCGCCTTCGAGCGGGAAGCGCCGGCTCAGGAAGATCACGACGGCGGCTTGCGGTACATAGAACAGCGCCATGGCCGCGAGCCAGAACGGGATCTGCGATTGACCCAACTTCGCGGCCGTGCCGACCCAAGCTAGGCCGACGACGTACAGGATTTGGGTCAAGACCAGGTCAGGAAGCGTGAGCTCCTTGCGGAGCACCTCGCTCTCTTGCTCGACTATATGGACAGCGTCCGGTTCCGTGCTCATACTCTTGGCATGCGACTCTTCACCGCCACCATAGTTGTCACGATGGTTTGCACCGTCGCGAGCGAGGCCTCTGGACAGACCAACAGACGCCCCCTTCGCGTGAGCGACCTTTACCAAGTTCGTGACGTAGAAGATCCACAACGTTCGCCGGATGGCCAGTGGGTGGCCTACACGGTGACCTCCCCGGACTCCACGAAGGACAAGAACCACACGGATGTCTGGATGGTCCGCTGGGACGCATCCCAGACGATCCAGCTCACTTCGGGGCCTGATGGCGCCAGCTCCCCGCGGTGGAGTCCCGATGGGAAATACATCGGCTTCCTGTCATCGCGAGGCGATTCCGAAGAGACCACGCAACTGTGGCTCTTGAATCGCCAGGGCGGCGAGGGAGAACGGGCCACACAGCTGACGGGGGACGTGGAGGACTATGCGTGGGCGCCCGACGGCAAGCATATCGTGCTGGCCGTGACCGATGAACCTGAAGATTCAACCAAGGCCGCCAAATCGAAAAAACCGAAGCCGATCGTGATCGATCGCTATCAGTTCAAGCAGGACGTCGTCGGATACATGGGAAAGAAGCGGACGCACCTGTACCTCTTCGATGTCGACACGAAGAGAGCCGACATTCTGACGCCCGGACCGTACGATGAAGAGGGACCGGTCTGGTCCCCGGACGGATCGCGCATCGCGTTCGTCAGCAAGCGCTTCCCCACCGCCGATGTCGATCGCGCGGACAACTGGGACGTGTTCGTCATGGATGCCAAGCCGGGCGCGCCGGCGAAGCAGCTGACGACATCACCGGGCCAGGACAACCCACCCGAGCGCGGACGCGTCGCCTGGAGCCCGGACGGAAGCTCGATCGCGTATCTCGCCGGCAGCACGGATCCGAAGCTCTTTGCCTACGACCAGTTCACGCTCAACGTCATTCCCTCGGCCGGCGGCGAGCCGCGGGTGATCTCGAGGTCCCTGGACCGCCCCATCGCCGATCCGCGCTGGTCGAGCGACGGCAAGAGCATCACGGTGCTGGTCGTCGACGACCGCTCGCAGTACCCCGCGCGCATCGACGTGGCGAGCGGCCAGGTCACCCGGCTGCTCAACGGTCAGCTCGTCGTGAATCGGGCGTCGATCGGATCGGACGACGCGATCACGGCGCTCGTGACGACCGATACGACACCGGGCGAGGTCGTCGCCATCGAGCACGGAGCGCTGCGTCGGCTCACGCATGCGAACGATGCCTGGTTGGCCGGCATTCAACTGAGCGGCGCTGATGAGTTTTCCTCGAAGAGCAAGGACGGTGCTGACGTCCACGGATTGATCATCAAGCCCGTCGGTTACGTATCGGGCAAGAGATATCCGACGTTGCTCCGCATCCACGGCGGGCCCGAGGGACAGGATCAGCACGAATTCTCGTTCGAGCGGCAGTTGTTCGCCGCGAATGGCTATGCGGTCATCGAGACGAATTATCGCGGCAGCAATGGCCGCGGTCAGGAGTACGAGAAGGCCATTCAAGCTGATTGGGGCCATAAAGAGGTCCTGGATCTCCTCGGCGCCGTCGACCATGCCATCGCGATTGGTTTGGCCGATACCTCACGACTGGGCATCGGCGGGTGGAGCTACGGCGGTATCCTGACCGACTACACCATTGCCAGCGACCATCGATTCAAAGCTGCTACCAGCGGCGCCGGCAGTGCTTTGCAGCTCGCCATGTATGGGGTCGACGAGTACATCACCCAGTATGTCGCGGAGCTCGGGCAACCTTGGGAGCATCCCGAGTTGTGGATGAAGGTCTCGTATCCCTTCTTTCACGCGAACAAGATCACGACGCCGACGCTCTTCCTCGGCGGGGATCAAGATTTCAATGTGCCGTTGATCGGTGGCGAGCAGATGTACCAGGCGCTTCGCGCGCTGGGCGTCCCCACTGAGCTGATCATCTATCCCGGAGCATTTCACGGGATCACGCGGCCGAGCTTTCGAACCGACCGGTTACAGCGATACCTGGATTGGTACGCGACCTACCTGAAACCTGGCGCAACCACGACCGCCGCTACGCAGTGAACTTGTGCGCGTGCGAAGCGATATGCGCTTCGATTTCGTGCTTGATTTGGTCAGTCGTGTCTGATGGGCGGCACTCGCGGAGTCGAATCCGCTCTTGCCGCCCATCGACCATATAATACCAGAACTCGGCCCGCCCCTCATACTCGCGGCCGGACTCGAAGGTTTGCCCAAAGTCTTCCCACGCTGGCGGCTTACACGGCATGTCTCAAGCGACGAGCCGGACAAGCAGGCGGTCACGCCAATGTCACGCGTGCACGGATTCCGCCTGCTGGACCGCCGGGGCGAAGACCGTACGCGCGAATTCG
>DASRDS010000424.1:0-1548 GCA_035652495.1 Gemmatimonadaceae bacterium | reverse complement strand
CGTCGCGGTCGGGGTATTGCCACTCCCGCTGGCGGGCATCGTCGCGGTCGGCGTCCCCACCGTTCTCCTTGGCGCGGTGGTGCCCCGAATCACGCTCACACTCCTGCTGTTCTCGATTCCATTCTCGTCGTTCGCCAAGGTCAGCACGGGTTCGTTCGACGTTACGTCGACGGACGCCCTGGTTGGGCTCCTGTGCGCGTCCTGGATTGCCCGGGCCATGCTGAGGCGTGAGCTCACCATCGTCGGCGGGCCCACGATCGTGGCCGCCATCGCGCTTCTCGGGGCGGAGGTCCTCGCCTCGGTCACGGCGATCAGCTTTCCCCTTGCCATCAAGGAGATGATCAAGCTCGCGGAGTTGATCGCCGTGGCGCTTTACGCCGCGACCAACCTTCGTCGCGCCGGCGATCTCCGATTCATCATGCGGGCGTCCTTCGCCGCAGGAGTGGCGGAAGCGATGGTCGGCCTCTTTCAGTTCGTCACCGGTCGCGGTCCCGCGACCTTTGCGATCGGGCCCTTCATCCGCGCCTACGGCGATTTTTCGCAGCCGAACGCCTTCGCAGGCTACATTGCCCTGATCTTGCCCTTCGCCGTCGCGTGGATGCTGCTTCCAGGACGCGGGCGTCTCGCGGCGGGTCTGGTCGCCGGCATCCTGGGCATGGCGATGCTGGCGAGCCTCTCCCGAGGCGCGTGGCTGGGCACCGGGATGGGCCTGGCCGCCATGGCGCTGTTGTGGACTCGCCACGCGAAGCGCGTGATCGCCACGGGCGCAATCATGATCGCGCTCCTATTTCCTGCCGCTCGTGCCGGCCTGGTCCCCACGTCGATCGTCGACCGACTGACCGTCGTGCTCGAAAACTATTGGATCTTCGACGTGACCCAGGTCGAGCCGGACCCATCCAATTGGGCGATCGTGGAGCGAATGGCCCACTGGCAGGCCGGATGGGCCATGGCGATGGATCACTTCATCACGGGCGTGGGGCCGGGAAACTACGAGGCAGCCTATCCCGACTACTTCTTGCCGACCTGGGTAGAACCCCTCGGCCATGCGCATAATCTGTACTTGAACATGTTTGCTGAAACCGGGATTATCGGGCTCATCGCCTTCTCGACCTTTACCGTGCTCATATTCATCCGCATCATCCAGGCGCTACGCCGGAATCGTGCCCTTCGCAGTGCGACTCAGTCCCCAGCAATTCGTTCGGACCTCTTGGTGCGCCGCGTCGTACTCATTGGCGCGATGGGCGCCGCGGTCACGTTCAGCGTGCACAATACGTTCGACAACATGTTCATCCACGGTATGGGCGTGCAATTCGGGCTCGTTCTCGGACTCATCGAGGCGCAGATGGCGGGCGACACGGCCCCGCGCACATCGACAAGCAACAACCGCGACGGCAATATCCTCGACGGTTCTGCGTAAGATCTCGTGCGCATTGGCATCGACTACACCGCGGCCGTGAACCAGACGGCGGGGATCGGGCGCTTTGTCAGAAGCCTGGTGCGCGCGGTGGCGGCAATCGATCACGACAACGAATACGTGCTCGTCCACGC
>DASRDS010000423.1:0-7328 GCA_035652495.1 Gemmatimonadaceae bacterium | reverse complement strand
GGCGGGGTGTGTCTCATCAATCGTTCGCTCATCGAGCACGTTCGGCCGGCCGACTGAGATGGCTCAACTCGACAAATTCCTGACCGTCATGGTGACGAACCATGCGGAATCCATCCTCTTGATCGAGGGTGACGTGGCGACGCTGCAGAAGGATGGCGTCCCGCGTCCGATCACGCGGCAGCCCTTGTCGGGCCCGCAGCTGTTGATGCTCCTCAAGGAGATCGCCCCCGCGGCATCCCACAAGGACCTCGACGGCGGCACGCCGGCCGTGTTCCGGTACGCGAACTCCGACGGGGACTTCCACGTCAAGAGCGCGCACACCGGCGGTCGTTGGCACGCCTCGATCGCGGTCTTTGACGGGCAGGACGAGGCCCCGGCCGTCGCGGAGGAGTCGCCCGCGGAAGCCGCTGAGCCACCGGCGCCCCGCCGGTCCTCAGGGAAAAAGAAAGTTGCCGAGCCTGAGCCGGTCGTCACCGCCGTCAAGCAAAACGGCACGGTATTTCGATTGCCGCATGCCGAGACGGAAGAAGAGAAAGTCGATGCGGCGCTGGCGGATATGAACACGCTGCTGACGCAGCTCGTCGAGAAGAAAGCCTCCGATTTGCATCTGCGCTGCGACGAGCCGCCGATCATGCGCGTGGATGGCGAGATGCTGCGCGTCGAAGGGTACCCGGCGCTCGATAACGCGTCGATGGAGATCATGCTTCGCTCCATCATGAGCGGCCGCAATCGTCAAGAGTACGCGGACAAGAACGACGTCGACTTCGCCTACGAGATCGATGGCGTCGCGCGGTTTCGGTGCAACGCGCTGCGTGAGCGGAAGGGCGCCGCCGGCGTGTTCCGTGTCATTCCCGCGAACGTCGTCACGGTCGAGCAGCTCGGGATCTCACCCGAAGTGCAAAACCTCTGTTATCTGAGCAAGGGGCTCGTGCTCGTCACGGGTCCAACCGGATCGGGCAAGTCCACGACGCTCTGCGCTCTGGTGGATCTAGTCAACCGGATGCGGACGGACCACGTGATCACGATCGAGGATCCGATCGAGTTTGTTCACAAGAACAAGAAGTGCCTGATCACGCAGCGCCAGGTTGGGGTGCATACGCAGTCGTTCCGGAGCGCGCTTCGCGCGGCGTTGCGTGAGGACCCGGATATCATCTTGGTCGGCGAGTTGCGCGATCTGGAGACGGTCTCGATCGCCATCGAGACGGCGGAAACCGGGCACCTGGTCTTTGGTACGCTGCACACGACGACGGCGCCGAGCACGATCGATCGCGTGATCGATCAGTTCCCCGCCGACCGCCAAGATCAGATCCGCGTCATGCTGTCGGAGTCGCTCAAGGGCGTGATCGCCCAGGTCCTCTGCCCGAAGATCGGCGGCGGCCGCGTGGCCGCGCGCGAGATCTTGCTTTCGATTCCGGCGGTGTCGAACCTGATCCGTGAAGGGAAGACGTTCCAGATTCCGTCCGTCATGCAAACGTCACGTAAGCTCGGCATGACGACGCTGAGTGACTCGCTCATCGACCTGGTGGACCAGCGCCAGGTTGAGCCGAAAGAGGCGTACATCAAGGCGCAGGACAAGACCGGGTTCGCCAATCTTCTGAAAAATCGCGGTCACGACACGTCGTTTATCGACGGCGAGGACGGCGTTGGCGGCAAGAAGTCCGAGGGGACCCCCGTGGCGAACGCCAAGGTTCCACCCCGCCCGGCGGCCGCAAAGCGCTAGGCGCAAGCTCCGAAAGCCCGGTATATTTCCGGGCTTATGTCGATCCGCAACATCGCCATCATCGCGCACGTCGATCACGGGAAGACGACGCTCGTGGACAAGATGCTCCGTCAAGCCGGGGCCTTCCGCGAGAATCAGG
This sequence comes from Gemmatimonadaceae bacterium, assembly GCA_035652495.1. Lineage (GTDB taxonomy): Bacteria > Gemmatimonadota > Gemmatimonadetes > Gemmatimonadales > Gemmatimonadaceae > DASRDS01. The sequence continues at coordinate 5,469 of DASRDS010000423.1, read as the reverse complement.
TCGTCGAAGAGCGCGTGATGGACTCCAATCCGCTCGAACGCGAGCGGGGGATCACGATTCTCGCCAAGAATACGTCGGTACATTGGCGAGACACAAAGATCAACATCGTCGATACCCCGGGACACGCGGATTTTGGCGGTGAAGTCGAGCGGATCCTGCGTATGGTCGACGGCGTCCTCCTGGTGGTCGATGCCTTTGACGGCCCGATGCCGCAGACCCGGTTCGTGCTGCGTAAGGCGCTCGCACTCGGCCGCGTGCCGATCGTCGTGATCAACAAGATCGACCGCCCGGGCGCGGACCCGCTCCGCGTGCATGATGAAGTGCTGGATCTCTTCATCGAGCTCGAAGCCGACGAAGCCCAGCTCGATGCCGCCGTCGTCTACGCGTCGGCTCGGGATGGCGTCGCGACGCTCGATCTCGATGTAAAACCGGTCGATCTTCATCCGTTGTTCGACGCGATCGTCCGGCACGTACCGGCGCCACCGGGTGACACCGAAGGCGCGTTCCAGATGCTGATCTCGACGATCGACTACTCGCCGTATCTGGGACGACTGGGCATCGGCCGTATCGAGCGCGGCACCGTGCGACTCGGTGACACGGTCGCGCTGCTGCCATTGGATGGCGGCCAGAAGACGGAGCAGGCCCGGGTGACGAAGCTCTTCATCTTCGAGGGACTCGAGCGGCGGGAGGTCGAATCGGCGTCGGCCGGCGAAGTGGTCGCATTGGCTGGGCTCGAAGGGGTGGAAATCGGTCTCACCGTGACCGACGTCGAGCACCAGGATCGCCTGGCTGGCATCGCGGTTGAAGAGCCGACGATCTCCGTCGACTTCCTGGTCAACAATTCACCCTTCGCCGGGCGCGATGGCAAGTTCGTTACGTCGCGTCAGGTTCGCGAGCGTTTGTACAAAGAGCTGGAACGGAATGTCGCCCTGAGAGTCGAGGATACGGACTCGACCGACACGTGGACGGTGTCCGGACGCGGCGAGCTCCACCTGTCTATCTTGATGGAGACGATGCGTCGCGAGGGGTATGAGTTCCAGGTCTCTCGTCCCAGGGTCATCACGCGGGTGGGATTGGACGGTGAGAGGCTGGAGCCGTACGAGGAGTTATCCATCGACGTCCCCGAGGAATACCTCGGCGCGGTGATCGAAAAACTGGGCCCCCGTCGCGGCGAGATGCTCGAGATGAAGAACCCGGGCCAGGGCATGGTCCGCCTCCTGTATCGCATCCCGGCGCGTGGTCTCTTCGGGTACCGTTCCGAGTTCCTCACCGATACGCGGGGAACCGGCATCATCCACCATCGGTTCCTCGAGTACGGGCCGTGGGCGGGGCCGCTAGCCGGACGGTCGAGGGGAACGTTGATTTCCATGGAGGGTGGCACGGTCGTCGCGTTTGCTCTAGCGAATCTGTCCGAGCGAGGGACATTGTTCGTGGCCCCTGGGTCGCCGGTCTATGAGGGGATGATCGTCGGCGAGAGCGCGCGGCCGGGCGACATGGACGTGAACCCGACGAAGGAAAAGAAGCTCACGAACATGCGCAGCAAAGCCAGCGACGAGAACATCCAATTGGAGCCGCCACGGGAGTTGACGCTGGAGGGCGCCTTGGAGTATATCGAGGACGACGAGCTGATCGAGGTGACCCCTCAAGCGATCCGACTTCGGAAACGGTTCTTGAGCGCGAACGATCGAAAGAAGCTGTCGCGGGACGCGAAGCGAGAGCGCGCTTCGCTGTAAGAAGGCCAACCCTATACTGCACTAATTTTTTGTGACGGAGAACCGTGGCATGACGCACGCGCATAGTGCGTCGGATCCCGACGAGTGGTGGGGGAGCACTCTGCTCGATCACCTCAGCGCGAAGCGCCGGGGCGCGGACGATGACGACCCGGAAGACGAGCCTGAGGATTCCGACGAGGATTCCGACGACGAGGATCTGGACGACGACCTCGACTTCGATGACGAGGACGACCTCGATGATGACGAGGACCTCGACGACGAGGAAGATGACGAAGACGAGGACGATGAGGACGAGGACGAAGACCTCGACGACGAAGACGAGGATGACGAAGACCTCGACGACGACGATCTCCTCGACGAACTCGATGACGATGATCTCGTCGATCTCGACGACGAGTACGACGAGGGCGAGGAAGACAAGCCATCCGGCGGCCGGGCGCGGCCGGAACCGGACTGACTATTTCGGCCGGGCTCGTCTAATGGGTAATGGGCGAGCTCGGCCGCCAGTGCGATGCCAGCCCGCGTGCTAAACGCGTACGCCCCGGTCGCGTTCAAGTGATAACCGTCCAGTAGCCACTGCGCATCGAGCGCCCCGTTCGAGACGGGGACGAGCACGGGCACGCTCGACTGCTCACCAGCCACCACGAGCGCCTGCTCGAGCCCACGATCACTGGCCGTATTCGTCGGGATCAAGAGAAAAACGAACCGCACACCCCGCTTCGCGCAGATACTGTTCAGCACTCTGAGCCGCTCGGACGCGACCTCTTCCTCGTGCCTCGCGTCCGACGACGAATCCCCCGCCGGAACGAAGTACCGACGCGACATCGCCTCGTAGCCGGGAACGATGAGCCGCCGAGCATCCTGGCGGAGCCGCGACCGAATCGCGAAGAACTCCGAGAAATGCTCGAACACGCGATTGCTCACCGCCGTCAGCCCCGGGCGACTCTCGAGCGCATAGCGAACGAGGTTCGGCGTCGTCCAGAGCATCCGGGCCGTCGTCCCGGTCGGCGCACGATTCTCCACCAACTGCGTGGGGCTGATGGCCAACACGAGCGTCCCCGGCCGGCTCCCGCGATCGAACAGCGACAGGATGCCGTACAGCCAGTCGAGATACCCGGAATCCACGATGGACAACTTCGTCGCCGCGTACCCCGTGCCCAGCGCCTGTTCGACCGCCGGCACATTGATTCCATGCAGCACGAGGGAATTGCCGACGATCAGCACCGACCGTGGACCGCCGACCGTGCTCGCGGCGCGCACGTCATCGCGCACCGTCTGACGCGATTTGAGATGCGCCGTGGCCCATGTCGCGCCAACCTCACAGAGCGCGAGGAGCACGACGCAACCGCCGAGCAGAGAGAGGGTACGCTTCATCAGACGACGCTAGCAACCGGTTGCCACGACCGCGTCACGGGAGTGTCATCGTCTGCACAGTTTCACCACAAAACCCGATTGCCCGGATTCCGGCCGGCATCGCATGATTGAGGGGTGATCGCGACCCGGTATCCGCGCTGGCCGCTCCTGCTGTTACTGGCCAGTACCGGACTGGCGGCCGTCGCCGTCGTCGACGCCCTGAGCGCCGCGCGCTCGCAGCAACGCGTCGCCGCCGAAGCCCTCGGCGGCTACTCGAATTTTGCCGCCTGGAGCTACCGAGAACATCTGACGTTTCGGATGACCGAGGCGGCATACGAGGCACTCGGATCCGTGTATCACGGGCGGTATCGCCATACGAATCCCGAGGTCCCGGACGCGACGGACTTACACACGTACTTGAAGTGGGACGTCGCCTGCCTCTGTCATCGCGTTTTCTTCGGGCCGGAACCGCGCGCGTTCTTTGGATTCAACCTGCACGCGGACACGTTGGGGGTCGCGCCATTTGAGAATAAGACCCTGTATCCGGCGGCTGACCGTCGGTGGATTCTCGATACGTTGAAGAAGCAGATCGAGAGCGGGTACCGCTCGGATTGGGGGTTCACGTACGTCGTCGCGCGACAACGCTACTTCGCGTACACGCTCATGCCCACGGTCTGGAGCGATACCCTCGTCTACGGTGTCGAGTACAGCGCGGCGGCCTTCGCGCAGTTCGTGGGCAGCGTGTTGGACGCCTCGGATCTTCTGCCCTCGACGTTCTCGGGGCAGCATTCGAACCGCGCGCTGCTGGCGGTGCAAATCGCGGATTCCGCGCACCACACGGTCTTCGCGTCCGACGCGCCGTCCGAGTGGCGGTACGACGCCGTGGCGACCATGCCAACCAGTTTTGGTGGGATCGAGACGCGGGCGGAGATCCGTCCGGAATACGCGGGACTGCTCGTGATCGGTGGCCTGCCGAAATCCCACCTGCCGTTCCTCCTGGCGATGTTGGCGCTCGCGGCGGCGCTCTCGGTGGTGGCCGTCGCGCAGCTGCGCCGCGAGATCGATCTGGGTCGCCTGCGCGCGGATTTCGTCGCCAACGTGTCGCACGAGCTGCGCACACCCTTGGCCCAAATCCGCCTCGACCTCGACACCGTCCGCCTCGGCCGGCACCCGAGCGACGAATATCGCGCGGCCGCGCTCGAGCGCGTCGACCGCGAGACGCGCCGTCTCACGTTCCTCGCCGAGAATGTGCTGCGATTCTCGCGGCGCGGCCGCGCGAGCGCGCCGGCCGATCGCCTCGCGACCGATGTCGCGGCCGAGACGGCGCGGATCGTCGAGGAGTTCCGTCCGCTGGCCGCGGCCCGGCGTGCGACGATCGCGCTCGACACGGAAGGGTCGCCCGTCGCTTTCCTCGATCGCGATGCGCTCCGGCATGTCGTGCTCAACTTGCTGGACAACGCCGCGAAGTACGGTCCGGTGGGTCAGACCATCACGGTCGGCGTCCGCAACTCCGGCGGCACCGTGCGCGTGACCGTGGCCGATCAGGGTCCGGGCGTGCCCGACGAGGAGCGCGAGATCATCTGGCAACCGTTTCGCCGCGGGGCCGGTGCCACGCGACAGGGCGTCGGGGGCAGCGGCATGGGGCTCACGATCGTGCGCGAGATCGCCGAGCAGCACGGCGGCCGCACGAGGGCCAGCGGCGCGACGTTTACCGTCGAATTTCCATGTCGCGGATCTTAGTCGTCGAGGACAGCGCCGATCTGGCCGACGGCATCGCCGAGAATTTGCGGTTCGAGGGCTATGACGTCCGAATCGCGCCGGACGGTTCCCAAGGTCTCGCGCTCGCGCGCGAATGGCCGGCGGATCTCGTGATTCTCGACTTGATGCTGCCGATCAAGGATGGCTACGAAGTGCTTCGTGCGTTGCGATCCGGCGGCAGTCGGGTCCCCGTCATCATTCTGTCGGCGCGCGCTGAGGAGGCGGACAAGATCAAGGGCTTTCGACTCGACGCGGATCAGTACGTCACGAAGCCATTCGGCGTGCTCGAGTTGCTCGAGCGCGTTCGCTCGCTCTTGCGCCGGAGTGCTTTAGAGAGTGACGATGCTCAGGCCATTCGCTTCGGCGCGATCGAGGTCGATCTGGCGAGTCGCTCGGTGACGCGGGCCGGGCAGCCCTGCGCGCTCTCGCCAAAGGCGTATACGCTGCTGCTCGCTCTCGTGCATCGCGACGGTGCGGTAGCGACTCGTGCGGAGCTGTTGCGCGAGGTCTGGGGATACGACGAGCAAGTATTGTCGCGCACGGTCGACTCGCACATCGCGGAGCTGCGACGGAAGTTGGAGGATGACCCGGCATCGCCTCGTCACATCATCACGGTGTGGACGAT
>DASRDS010000422.1:0-12913 GCA_035652495.1 Gemmatimonadaceae bacterium | reverse complement strand
TGCGCGCCGTCGACGCCGGGGATCACATGACACGATCCGCAGCCATAGTGCGCGAGCTTCGCTTTGCCGCGCGCGGCATCACCGCCCGCGACCGAGCGGTAGGGTTCGCCACCGGCGCTGCCACAACCGTATGCAGCGATCAAGGCTATCAAAACAGGAGCGAACACAGCGCGCATTCGTCACCTAGGCGGGCACGTTGCATACCATTTGCCTGACGGCACGCCGTGGAGACGCGCCGTCGATTTCTCTCGTGGCTCACGGCTGGCCTTGGTGCGGTCGCCGCCATAGCGGCATCCATTCCCGCGATCGGGTTTCTCTTCGAGCCACCGCCACGACGACCACGCGAAGACTGGCGCGCCGTCGGCGCCCTCGATGACTTCCGCATCGGCGAGACGGTCGAGGCACGATTTGTCGACGCGGCGGCGGTGCCGTGGGCGGGGCAGGCCTCCGACGTCGCGGTCTGGCTGAGGCGAACGAGCGCGACCGAGTTCGTCGCCTTCTCACTCAACTGCACCCACCTGGGCTGTCCCGTACGCTGGGAGAGCGGCGCGCAGCTCTTCCTCTGTCCGTGCCATGGTGGCGTGTACTACGCCGACGGCTCAGTCGCCGGCGGACCACCGCCTCGCGCCCTCGCTCGATACCCGACCCGCGTGGACGGCTCACGCGTCATGGTTCGCACTCGTGCACTCTCTGTTTGAGTTCTGGGAGTGGCTCAAGCGCCTCGCGCGACATCCGGTACCTCCCGGCACAGACTGGCGTTACGTACTCGGCAGCGCGACGCTCGTCGCGTTCTTAGTGCAAGTCGTGACCGGTACCGTGCTCGCTACCGTGTATGTGCCATCGACGGCCGATGCGTATCACAGCCTCGAGGTCATCACCAATGGCGGCGGCCTTGGGCGCATTCTGCGCGGTATGCATTACTTCGGCGCGGGCGCCATGATGATCTTGATCGGCGCGCACATCTCCCGCGTGTTCTTGACGGGGTCATACAAGCATCCGCGCGAGATGAACTGGTTTACGGGCGCGATTTTGTTCCTGTTGACGCTGATCATGGCGTTCACGGGCCAACTCATGCGCTGGGATCAGGACGGCATCTGGTCGAGCGTGATCGCAGCCGAGCAGGCGGCGCGCACGCCTGGCATCGGACGATGGTTGGCGCACGTCATCCTGGGTGGTGCAACCGTGGGCGGGCCCACCCTGTCGCGCGCGTTCGCGACGCACGTGTTTTTCATTCCGGGCCTCATCATCGTCGGCGTCGTCTTTCATATCGCGTTGCTTTTGAAAAACGGCATCTCCGAGCGCACGAGTCTCGGTGCACCACGAGAGTCGGCGGACTACATCCCATGGTATCGCGAACTCTTGGAAAAACGGGGGAGACCATTCTGGCCATTCGCGGCGTGGCGCGATGCCGTGATGGCGTTCGCGGTCGTCGCCGCCATCATCGCGCTCGCGGTCGTCGTCGGACCGAAAGCACTAGGACGTCCACCGGATCCGACGGCCGTCGACGCGAGCCCGCGACCCGACTGGTATTTCATGTGGTACTTCGCGTTCCTCGCCTGGATTCCCAAAGCGACCGAACCGTACGTGATCGTGCTCGCACCGCTCCTCTTTGGGCTCGTGCTCGTCGCGCTGCCGTTCGTCTTCGGTCACGGCGGCCGGCGGTTTCGCGATCGGCCATGGGCGATTCCCATCATCGTCGCCGCCGTCGTTATCGTCGGGTTCTTCTGGCAACTCGGCGAGCGAGCGCCATGGTCGCCTGATTTCGCGGCGCCGCCGCTCGCCGCCGACGTGACAGGAGCGAAAGTCTTTCACGATCGAGGCTGCGAGTTCTGTCACGCCATCGGCCATGACGGCGGGCACTATGGCCCGGATCTCACGACGGTGGGCCGCCGAATGGACCACGCCCAGATCATCTCGCGCATCTTGGGTGGCGGCAATGGCATGCCAGGGTATGCGCTCAAGCTTGGCGACGGGGAGCTCGCCGCTCTGGTCTCGTTTCTCGAATCCCGACACTAGGGATGGACCGTCTCCAGCTTGACAGGAACGACGAAAGGGCCCTAATTGAGCATCCCCTCGTTGTCCGACGACAGCTATGAATGGTGGCTCTCCTGGAGATCGCTCTCCTGGCGCCCGGTCCCGCGTTGTTCTAGACACACGCACTCTGCTCCACCGCACCGTCGAGGCGATCGCCCAAGCGAAAGCCCACCAAAGACGTGGCGATGAATTGGTATTCAAGGCCCTCGAACATGTCGTATGGTCAGACTATCTCTTGGGCGAATCGAGGTTGATCGCGGACCAGTTGCATGCCGCGGTCGGTCGCATCGCGGCGATCGAGCGGGCTAACGGAGCACCGCCGGAGAAGGTACTGACCTTGCTTAAAAGTATGATCATCGACGCCAACGCTGATAAATTGGGAGCCGATGCCCGGTCATTGGTCGACGATGTGGTACGCTGGGGGATCGAGAGCTACTACGCTGCGTGACCCACTGCTGAGCCTGTCATATGGACAGCCGTTTCCTAAGCGAATTCCGATCGCCGCTCGCCCGCGACGCTCGAACCCTGCTCATTCGCGTCGTCGACAGGGTAGCCAGGGCGAAAGCACAACACGCGCGTAGTCTCGAGTCTCTGGACGAGTCCAGGGAACGTGTGCTGTGGTCCGATCAGCTCGTTGGTCGATCGGTCGCCATCCGTGACCGACTGCGCGACTCAGTCGCGGCCCTGGCGGCATCGGAACGCGCCAAGGGTGTGCCACCAGAAAAAATGCTCATAGAGCTGAAGAGCATGGTGCTCGACGTCGAGGACGATAAGCTCGATGTCGCGCTCGCGCGATCCTTGATGGACGATGTGGTTCGCTGGGGGATCGAAGCGTACTACGCGGCGTGACGCCCGGATGGTAGCTTGCGATAGCTGTTCCCCCTAACAACAACGATGTGGCTATGGGCGCGTACGGCTTGGTGGCGATCATCGGGTCGGCGGGCGCTCATCGCGGCTTGATCGAGATCCTCGGCGCGCTGCCGGCGGATTTTCCCCTTCCGATCGCGGTGATGGTGCACCTGGCGCCGACCAGGGCATCCCACTTGGTGGAAATCTTCAGGCGAGTGGTGCAACTCGGCGTGCGCTCCGCGTGCGACGGGGACGTGCTCAAGCCCGGCACGATCTACGTCGCGATCCCGGATTGGCACATGGGCATCGGTCCAGCCGAGACGGTCGCGTTGACCCAAGGCCCGCGCCGCCATTTCGTGCGTCCCTCCGGCGACTCCCTGTTCGAAACGGCCGCCGTGGCGTACGGCCCACGGCTGATCGCGGTCGTGTTGACTGGCCTCGGAAGGGATGGCGCGGAGGGCGTGCGGAGCGTGAAGGACCATAACGGCCTCGTCATCGTCGAGGATCCGAGCACGGCGCTGCACGATGGGATGCCCTTGTCCGCGCTCGCGACCGGACGAGTAGACGTGGTCGTGCCGCGGGGCGAAATCGCCCCGGCGCTTCGTCGGCGGGCCGGCATGGAATACGCCTAGAAGCGCGAATTACGCAGCACGATTGTTGCGCCAAAACGATCCACCCAGCCCCAAACGATGCCACCCAATCCAATGCGGCGCGACATTGTTGTGGTCGGCGCCTCGGCGGGAGGCGTCCAGGCGCTCACGGAATTCGTGGGGGCGCTACCCGCCGACCTTCCAGCCGCGATCTTCGTCGTCCTGCATACCTCGTCGGCCAGTCGTAGTCGGCTGCCGCTGATATTGAACCGGGCCAGCGCGCTGCCGGTGCGGCAAGCCACGCATAACGAGCGGATCGTGCCGGGCCGCATCTATGTCGCGAAACCAGACCGGCACCTCCTGCTGAGACGCGGGGCAGTCAGCGTCGTGATGGGGCCCAAAGAAAACGGCTTTCGCCCAGCGGTCGATCCGCTATTCCGAAGTGCCGCCGTCGCCTGGGGCCCTCGCTGTATCGGGGTAGTCCTATCGGGCAATCTGTACGACGGTGTGGCGGGACTCGGCGCGATCAAGATGCGGGGCGGCATCGCGCTGGCCCAGGATCCCAAGGAAGCGCTCTACGGTGGTATGCCGCAACACGCGGCCGAAGAGCTTCAGCTCGACCTGGTTGCTCCGACCGTTGAGCTGGCTCGTGAGGTCGCCCGCATTGTGGGGGAGCCGCTCGATATCGAGGCCGACCCGTCGACAACCGTCGAGGAGATGGTCGAGGAGACGCAGGAGGTCGCCGAGGCCGCGCCGGAGCCGGCGTTTCTGGAGACCGACCGGCGGCCTGGCGTCCCCTCCGGCTTCGGGTGTCCGTCGTGCGGCGGTGCGTTGTTCCGGCTGACGGATGGCGATGTACTCCACTACCGCTGCCGCGTCGGGCACGCCTGGTCCGCCCAAGCATTGTTGGAGGAGCAGTCGGATGCGCTGGAGTCGGCGTTGTGGGCGGCGCTCCGGGTCCTCGAGGAGAGCGCCGCGCTGTCGACGACGATCGGCGAGCGACTCCGCGGTCGCGGAAGCGTGGAGGCGGCAAACCGGTTCTTCGCGCAAGCCGACGAACACCGCCGGCGCGCACAAGTGATCCGCACGGCGCTGCGCGCCACTCGGGTGTCGGACCCCGGCGCTGCCGAAAGCGGCGTCAAATCGGAGCCCTTGATCCGACGAAACGCCAAACCCTATGTTGAACCATAAGATGGCCGCTCCCGAACCGTCGCCCGCCTTCGAGGCGCTCCTCGAGCATCTGAAGCGGGTCCGCGGCTTTGACTTCACGGGGTATAAGCGGTCGAGCCTCGTGCGTCGGATCGACAAGCGCATGCGGCAGCTGCACCTCGAGGACTACACGCAGTATCTGGATTATCTCGAGGTGCACCCGGAGGAGTTCGCGCCGCTGTTCGACACGATTCTCATTAACGTCACCAGCTTCTTTCGTGACGTCGACTCGTGGGAGAAGTTGGCGAAAGAGGTGATTCCCGAGTATGTCCTCAATCGACGCCCGGCCGACCCGATCCGCGTGTGGAGCGCCGGGTGTGCCTCCGGGGAGGAAGCCTACACGCTGGCCATGATCTTCGCCGAGTTGCTGGGACCGGAGGAGTTCCGCAATCGCGTGAAGATCTATGCGACCGATGTCGATGAACAGGCGTTGAGCAAAGCGCGACACGCGGCCTACGAGGACCGCGAGGTGGAAGAGGTCCCGCCCCTCTATCGCGACCGGTACTTCGAGCCGCTGGAGAACGGCACCGCCGCCGTCCGCAAGGATCTCCGCCGGCAGCTGATTTTCGGCCGCCACGATCTCGTGCAGGATGCGCCGATCTCGCGCATCGATCTCCTCGCCTGCCGCAATACCCTGATGTACTTCAACGCCGAGACGCAGGCGCGCATCCTCGCCCGATTCCACTTCGCGCTCAACGACGGCGGCGTCATGTATCTGGGTCGCGCGGAGACGATGCTGGCCCAACGAGGGAACTTTGCGCCGATCGATCTCAAGCGCCGCATCTCGGTCAAGCTCTCCCGCCCCGAGTTGCGGGACCGCTTGCTGGTGTTCGCTCAGACCGCGAATGAGCCGGGGATCCCTTCGGAAGAAAATCTGCGCGCGCGCGATGCCGCGTTCGATGCCTCGCCGATTGCGCAGATCGTCATCGATCGAGAGGGGACGCTGCATCTCGTCAACGAGCGCGCCCGGTCTATGTTCTCCGTGGGGATGGGCGATGTGGGGCGTCCCTTGCAGGACCTGGAGGTCTCATACCGGCCCGTCGACCTGCGTTCGCTGATCGACCAGGCCTACGCCGAACGGAGACCCATCTCGCTGCGGGAGATCGAGTGGTCGCCGAAGGCCGGCGAGGTTCGCTGGTTGGAGACCATCGCCACGCCCTTGTTCGACGGCCTCGGCACCTCGGTCGGCATCAGCGTCTCCTTCGCCGATGTCTCGGCGCCCAAGCGCCTGCAGCAAGAGCTCGAGCACACGAACCAGGAGCTCGAGACGGCGTACGAAGAACTGCAATCGACGAACGAGGAGCTGGAGACGACGAATGAGGAGCTCCAATCGACCGTCGAAGAGCTGGAGACGACGAACGAGGAGCTGCAGTCGACCAACGAAGAGCTGGAGACCATGAACGAGGAGCTCCAGTCGACGAACGAAGAGCTGCAGACGATCAACGAGGAGCTGCGAACGCGGAGTGACGAATTGAACGACGTCAATGCGTTCATGGAGTCGATCCTCGGCAGCTTCCGCGGCGCGGTGGTCGTCGTCGATCGAGAGTACACGATCCTGATCTGGAACGGCAAGGCCGAGGACATGTGGGGTCTCCGGCGGGATGAGGTGGACGGCAGAAACTTCTTCAGCCTCGATATCGGGCTGCCGGTCCACCAGCTCAAACGGCCCATGCGACTCACGCTCGTGGGCGAATCCGACGGCGAGCAGGTGATCGTCGACGCGACGAACCGGCGCGGGAAGGCGATCCAGTGCCTCGTGTCGTGCATGGCCCTGATGGGGCGCGAGGGGCGTCAGGGCGTGATCGTCACGATGGAGCAGGTGGCCGAGAGTCTGCGCCGGCCGCTCGTGGTTCAGGACGGGGGCGACCAGGAGTCTTAGCCGGCCAGCGCAGCACCTTGCGGCGCTCGTGCTCCGACCGTTCTCCGAGAAAGGCACCCACCGCGGCCAGGGACTCGACGTGATCGCAGAGAATGCGGAACGTCGCGAGGATCGGCACGGCCAGCAGGATGCCGGGCACGCTCCACAGAAATCCCCACAGCAGCAGCGACACGAAGATCACCACGGGGTTGAGCCGCAGCCGACGGCTCATGAGCAGCGGCGTCGCGACATAGGCCTGCAAGAGATCGATCGCGAGGTACACGCCGGGCACGAGCAGCGCGTGCAGCGTGTTGTCGAACGTCGAGAGCCCGGCCACCGTGAAGAGCGCCACCATCGCGATCGGCCCGAGATACGGCACGAACTCGGCGAGCGCCACGACGGCGCCCCAGAGGAGCGGGCTGGGCATCCCGATGATCGCGAGCGCGCCGGCGACGACGGCGCCCTCGGTGACGTTGATCGCCGAGAACACGAAGAGATACGTGGAGATCGACGACTCGGTCTCGCGCGCGATCGCGATCGCCTTCTCGCGATCGGCTTTGCGTTTGATGACCACGACCAGCTTTTGAAGCAGGAAATCGCCGCTCGAGAGCAGCGCGAAGAGCAACACGAAGATCTCGCCGAGGCCGAGCGCGACGTCGCCAGTCGTGCCGTACAATCGGCTCGACGTCTGGGGCGTGGCGATGACGGTGCGCGGACCGGATTGCTGATTCGTGGTCACGGACAACTGGTCGACGACCTTAGCGACTTGGTCAACCGGCGCGGTGATCGCGTGCAGCCGGCGCATCGCGACCTTGCCGCGCGCCGGCGCGACCTTGACCCACGCACGCGCCGCGGGCGCGATGCGATAGATGCCAAATGCGGCCCCGCCAACGGCAAGGCCTAGGATCAGCACCGTGCCGACGGCGGGCGGGATGTGCCGCCGGGCCAGAAATCGGACTGGCGGACTCAGCGCGAGATCGAGCAAGAGTGCCGCCGTGATCGGAATCAAGACTTCGCGGCCGAGGCGCAGGGCGGCGAACACCAGGATCGTCGCGATTATGGCCATGCCTGCTGAAAGGCATGGTGCATGCCCGCGGTCGCGGCGATATCATGTGTACATGGTAGACTGGAGCGATGTGACGCACGCCGATGTCGTGCGCGCGATCGAGGAGTACGACGAGATCGGAGCGGAGCGGTTCTTCGCGGAACACGGCTTCGGTCCGACGACGACGTACGACCTCATCTGGAAGAAACGCCCGTACCCGCCAAAGGCGATCTTAGGCGCAGCCTATGAGCTCGCGATCGGCAAACGCCTTGCCTCCGAGGACTTCGAGGGAGGCAAGGCGGGCGCGGTTCACGTGCTGGAAAAGCTCGGATTCACCGTCCAGCAGAAGCACGCGTAAGCCGTCGCATACGGGACGTGCGTGGCGACGACGCTGTCGACCACGACGAGACTTGTCGTGACGCCCTTGCCGTGAAGAGGCGCACTCGGGGCTCCGAGAAAAGGGTTCGTGTTTACCAGGGTGGTCCGAATCCGACCTCGAAGCGGATCTCGATCCGCGGTCCGTTCTCCCCGAGTTGGATCACGTCGCCGAGGCCCAGATCGACGACGCCGGCGATGCGCTCACCGTTTACGTAGGTGCCGTTGCGGCTTCCGAGGTCGACGATGACAAAGCCGACGCGCCCGTCGTCGCGGGGGACGAGGCGCGCGTGGTGGCGGCCGACGGCGGTGTCGCGTTCGGGATCGAATCGGACGGCCGCGGAGAGGGCGCGGCCGAGGATCAGTTCACGGTGCGCGCCGACCGGGATGATGTCGGTTTCGGTGGCGCGCGCGCCGCTCAGGTGTCGGAGGATGAGGCGGACCACATCCCTGAGAGCGGCAAAGGGCGACCCGGCGGCTCACGCGGGCGGCGCGGTCAGTTTGGACCGGAATGCGGCGGCTTTGTCTGGACGGCCCCAGGCAGTGTAGATACCGATGAGGCGCTGGACGGCGACCTGGGTCTTGGGATGGTTCGCCCCGAGCGCTTTCGCCATGATCGCGTATGCGTCGAGCGACAACGCGTCGGCCTTGGCGTACTGCTTCACGAAGACGTCGTGATCGGCCAGCACGCCTTCGCTGCTGGCGATGAGCCAACTGTCCGGCGGCAGGAATTTGCGGCGCAGCGCCAGGCTCTCTTCCAGCGAGCGCCGTCCGCTCGCGGTGTCGCCCAGCTTATCCTCACATCGACCGAGGGTCTGAAGCGATGCCGCGATCGATGGATGACTGTCGGGAATCGTCTTCCCACGCAGCGCGAGGATCTGGCGGGAGATGTCCGCCGCTTCTTGATAGCGACCCTGGGCAAAGACCAGGAACGAATAGTTGAACAGCGTCCATGTGTATTTCGGATGCTCGGGGCCGAGCAATTGCTTCCGGAGCGCCAGCGCGTCGCGGTACGTGCTCTCGCTGGCGGCGGTCTTGCCCTGGATATCGAGTGCCGTCGCCAGCGCATCCTTGGCGTCGGCGACCAGTGTATTCGGCTCCGGGTGATTCGCCTGCAGAATCGCCAACGCCGCCCGGTGCATCGTCTCGGCGCTGTCCCAGCGATTCTGCTCGCCCAGCGAGATGGCGACGTTCCCCATGGTCAGCGCGACTTTGTCGGAATGATCGCCCAAGAGCGGTCGATAGAGGTCCAGGGCCTCACGATGAAACCGCTCCGCGTCCGCGAACTGACCTTTGTCGTGCGCCACACTGCCCGCATCGTCGACCAGCATCGCCATGATGGTGTCGGGCTTCGCCGAGAGCGAGCGCCGCATCGAGAGCGCCTGATGAAACAGGGTGTCGGCGCGGTCGAGTTGGCCGCTCGCCAGATAGAGCTGCCCCAGATCGTTGAGCCTCAGGAGGACCGGGATGCTCCGCGGACCATTCAGCTGCCGGTCGAGCGCGAGCGCCGACCGCAGATGGCGCTCGGCGTCATCGTATCGGGCGAGGGACAGATAACTCTGGCCGATCACCGTCTCGAGATCCGACCGCACGTCCGGCTGCGCCGCCAACTCCACGTCGATCCGATGGGCGGCGGAATCCAACACCTCCGACACCGGAATGTCGCGGCCGCCGGTCGCGGGGCGCACCGACGACAGCAGGTTGCGCAGGAAGTCGTTGACGCGCTCCGCCCGGACCTGCGCCGAACGGGCGCGGCGTGCTTGGATGGCCGTGGTCAGCGCACCGCCTAGGATGACGAGCAACACCAGCACCGAGGCGGCGACGACGACGCGATTGCGAATGACGAACTTGCGCAGGCGATACCCCGCCCAATCGCTCTGCGCCTCGACCGGCAGACCGACGAGATGGCGCCGAAGATCTTCGCTCAGCGCCGTAGCCGACACATATCGACGCTCGGGCTCGGCGCGCAGCGCTTTGAGCACGATATTGTCGATCTCACCGACGAGCCGGCGGCGCGTGCGTGGGTCGGACACGACGGCGCTGGGTTTCGCCATGGGCGCATCGTCGGGGAGGCGATCCGGCCGACGCCCCGTGCACAACTCGAACAGCACGACGCCCAGCGAATAGATGTCGGACGCGGTCGTGAGCGGCGCGCCACGAATCTGCTCCGGGCTCGCGTACTCCGGCGTGAACGGCCGGGCGCCGCCGCGCGTGAGCGGCATGCTCTGATCGCCGACGTCGGTCCCGACGAGCTTCGCGATGCCGAAGTCGAGCAGCTTCGACGTCCCGTCCGCGGTCACGAGAATGTTGCCCGGCTTAATGTCGCCGTGCACGATCAGATTCGTGTGCGCGTGCTGAACGGCATCGCAAATCTGACGCAGGAGCGCGATCCGATCCCGAATCCCCAGATGATGCTGATCGCACCACGCGGTCAGCGGCTGGCCCTCGATGTACTCCATGACCAGGAACGGCCGCCCATCCGGCGTCACGCCGCCATCGAGCAGCGTCGCGATATGCGGATGCTGCAGCGTCGCGAGGATCTGTCGCTCCCGCCGAAACCGCGCCAACGTGAGCTCCGAGTGCAGCTCGCCGGGCACGAGCTTGATGGCGACGCGCTTGTTGTAACTGTCGTCCGCGCGCACGCCTTCGTACACCGCGCCCATCCCACCGCGCCCGATGAGCCGCACGATATCGTACGGCCCGAGCCTGGTGCCGACGAGCCGATCACCCGTGACCGCGGACGCCGGCTCGGTCGCGTCGAGCACATCGATCAGCTCGCGCACCTCCTGTCGAAGCTCGGTGTCCTCGCCGGTCACCCGATCGAGATACGCCGCGCGCTCCCCCGTCGGCTGTTCCATGACGGCATCGAACAGCGCGCGGATACGTCGAAGACGTTCGGGCCCGTCCGGAGTCTGGCTCACGACGCCAAGTTACCAACTAATAGT
The DNA here is from genome assembly GCA_035652495.1 of Gemmatimonadaceae bacterium. Lineage (GTDB taxonomy): Bacteria > Gemmatimonadota > Gemmatimonadetes > Gemmatimonadales > Gemmatimonadaceae > DASRDS01. Next base: position 2,008 of record DASRDS010000422.1, on the reverse strand, counting down.
CGATGCCGCGAATGTAGCCGCTCGTTGGCACGGCCTGAAAACGGTTAGGGTTGGCGTCGATCAGCGCGCCGGCCAACGCGGTGTCCATGATGACAGTCTGTTCCCGGAGCATATCGGACATCCCGGCCGCCATGCGATCTGACGCATCTATGTATCGGCCGACCGTGCCGACGAACTGGTTCGTCTCCTCGATACCCTGCTGAATCTGGGCATTGGCGATGGCGTTCACCTGCCTCGAGTTCCGGCTGTAGTTCGGAAAAATCAACGCGATGGTCGCCCGTTCGTCGGCCATCGCCTGGTCAGGACCCGTGATCTGAAACAGCGTGATCTGCCACGCGTTCATCACCTGCGGCGTCGTGCTGATCATCTGCGCCACGAAGTACTGCTGGTTGAGGTGGCCGTACACGAAATTGTTCTTGCCACCCTGCATCGGGATCTCCTGCACGCTCGTGACATCGATCTGCGGGACCGGCTTGCCGGATTTGCGGGCCATCATCGCCACGGCGTTCTTGTACGTGGTCGCGGCATCGGTGCCGTATGGAATCGCGTTCCCCATAACGGGAATCGTCCAGCCAAAGCGCAGATGCTCGCCGTTCGGACCCGTCGCGGTCACGTCACCCATCCGGGCATTTTGCGTCTGCCAACCGGCGGGCAGATTTATGACGCCAGTGCCGTCGGTAAATACGAAGCGCTGCAACGGTTGAGCGGGAGCCGCGGACTTTGTCGGTATCGCCCTCGTCGTCGGCTTAGCCGCCGGTCCGGCCATGAGCTCTTGCTTCAGTCGAGCGAACATCGAATTCACTGTCGATGGAAATCGGTCCGCGTTGTCCATCAGCACCGCACCGCCGGCCGACCCGGTCTTCGGCGCATACACCAGCGCCATTCCAGCCATTGGCTTTCCGTCCTGATTCTTGCCCGTCACCGTGAAAAACCCGGCCAACAGTTCACCCGTCTTATTCTGCACCAGCTGGCCAAGCCGCGGCCGATCGCCGCACAAGAGGCTCACCTGATGCAGTGTCTTGCCAAACGCTTCTTGCGGCGTGGGCTGGCCGGCGAGCGCGCCAAGGTAAATACGACCACCGCCCGGATTGTCGATGGTCTTCACCTGCGCGCTGGCGACGCTGACCCAGAGCGCGCTCACAATCGCGATTGTTTTCGTCATATCCGAAAGGCGAGATTTGGACGCGATCCGGCTCACGTCCAACTCTCGAACATGAGACTCTCGACGCGCTTACACCCGCGCGTGTTGCTGCGGCCTCGTTTACGGGTAGATGAACGGGGTCAGGTCCCCGACTGATCCGTCGATCAGCGGGATGCTCTTGATCACCTCTTTCACCGCCGCTTCCGGGAAGCCCGATTCGAGCGTGAACTGATAGCCCGCGAACGCGGTGCGGTTGTCGTCCAGTCCCCAGAAAAAGAAGTTGTGATACGACATCTTGAGCATCTGCTGCATCAACCCGTTCGCGTTGTTCACGTGATCCAGGTTGATGTGATGCTCATAGTACTGCGGGTAAACGCGGATCCAGATCGTCTGCTGGCGCGTGACCGTGATATGGATCTCGAGCCGGTTCGACCACTTGAGCCCCTTGTCATAGTACCCGTCGAGGTCGAACGCATCGTTCGCGCGATACCAGCGAATGGCTTTCGCCGGCTCATAGCTGGCGATCACCCCCTCGAGCTGCGCCAGCGTGGCGGCCTGCACCGAGTCGTTGACCGACTGCTGCGCGCCGAGCGGTGGTAGGCCGCCGGTGGCCAGCACGAGCGCTGTCATCATATAGAAGGAAGAGCGCATACCGAACAACGATCGCGCGGCTGTTTCAGTAACAGGGACGGCTCGTATACACCCGGTATTGCCCGTGTATACACGGCGCCTTGCGACGGTCGTGCTGCCACACTATGCTCGCCCGACTTTACGACGGAGGCAGCATGTCAGTTGTGGTAAGCCGTCCCATCGTCGCGACCGCCTTTCTCCTCGCGGCGACTATGGCACGGGCGCAGGGTGCGCCCA
>DASRDS010000421.1:0-4027 GCA_035652495.1 Gemmatimonadaceae bacterium | reverse complement strand
CCGCATGGCCCTCGGCGCGCGCGCGAGTGCGGTCATCAACATGTTCGTCTGGCGCGGCATGGGCCACGCGCTGCTCGGCACCGCCATCGGCCTCGTGCTCGCGCTCTGGTCCTCGCACGCGCTCTCGAGCGCGTTGTTCGGTGTCAGCGCGACCGATCCCACGACGCTCGCCGCCGTGACCGTCGTTTTGCTCGTGGTCGCCCTCACCGCATCATGGCTGCCAGCCCGCCGCGCGGCGACAGTCGAACCCGTGACGGCCTTGCGTCTCGACTGATCGCCGGGCCAACGTAGGGCCATGCTCGCCCTCGCTTTTCTCGCGCAGCTCGCGATCACGCACGTCACGGTCATCGATGTCGCGAATGGTCACGCGCGTTCCGACGTGACGGTTGTGATCGCTCAGGGCCACGTTGTCTCTGTCAGCAACTCTCCCGCGCCACCCGGTGCTCGCGTGTTGAATGGCGCCGGGAAGTACGTGATACCGGGTTTGTGGGACATGCACTCGCATCTCCAGTTCGATCGCTATGTGCGAGGCGTAGCCTTCCCGCAATACATCGCCAATGGCGTCACGGGACTCCGTGACATGGATGGCGACTGCGACAGCGCGTGCGCCGACCAAGACACGGCGTACAACCCGCTGCACGCCGCGACGGCCGCAATGGTACGCCAATGGAAACGAGACACGCTGGCGCCTCGGATCGTGGCGGCGAGCAACCTGCTCGATGGTCCGCACCCGCTCTGGCCGGGAAGCGCGGCGATCGCCACTCCGGAGCAGGGACGTGCCGCCGTGGACACGGCGATCGCGCGCGGCGCCGACTTTATCAAGGTCTACAGCGGGCTATCGCGAGCCTCGTATCTCGCGATCGCCGACGAGTCCAAGCGCCGCGGCATCCCGTTCGTCGGCCACGTCCCGGATTCGATCTCGATCGATGACGCCTCGGCCGCCGGCCAGCTCAGCATCGAGCATATGTATCGTTTCGCCGATGTCTGCTCGAGCCGCCCCGGCGAGATCGCGCGGGCGAAAGGCCGCGCGCTTTTGATCGCGCTGAACGACGCCTTCAACCTCGAGGCGTGCCGGCCGATCATGCGGCGACTCGCTGAGCGCGGCACCTGGGTGTGCCCGACGTTGACGGTCAGCGCTGGCGTGTGGCTTCATCAGGACACCAGCGTCACGCACGACTCGCGACAGGCGATGATGGCGCCGGCTGACACCGCCTGGTGGAACTCGATCAGGCGGCGGTATGCGGCGATCATGACCCCGGGGGACGTCGCGCGCAATCGCTCGCTGTTCAACCACGAGATCGAGATGGTCGGCGCGCTGTACCGCGCCGGGGTCCCGCTGTTGATCGGGACCGATGTCAGCAACCCGTGGGTGTACTGGGGCTCCAGTGTCCACGATGAGCTGGCGCTGTTCGTTCGGGCTGGCCTGACACCGCTCGCCGCGCTTCAAGCGGCGACGATCGGCCCCGCGCGTTTCTTCCACGCCACCGATTCGCTTGGGACCGTCGCGCCCGGAAAGGTCGCGGACCTCGTCGTGCTCGATGCGAATCCCCTCGACGAGATCGCAAACACCCGCCGCATTCACGCGGTGATCGTGCGCGGTGTGCTCCGCGACATCAAATAAGTCCGACATTTTGATCCCATGCCTTGGCGCGCCACGCGCGGGCTGTCACGTTGCCACATGTGACGCATCTCTTTCTTCTGGCGTGGACCGCCGCGACCACGATTGTTTACAGCGGCCGCGCGGGTCAGACCCGCGTCGACATCCCACGGATCGATGCCGCGCCCATCATGGATGGAACGCTCAATGACCCGGTCTGGCAGCAAGCGGCGGTGCTGACGGGGTTCTCGGAATACACGCCGGTCGATGGGCTGCCGGCGGAGGACTCGACGGAGGTCTTCGTCTGGTACTCGCACCGCGCCATCTACTTCGGCATCCGCGCCTTCGAGCCGCACGGCAACGTGCACTACAAGCTCGCGGACCGCGACAAGATCGACGCCGACGACAATATCCAGGTCATTCTGAGTCCGTTTCTGCACTCGCGTCAGGCACTGGTCTTCGCCGTCAATCCGCTCGGGATCCAGGAGGACGGCACGATGACGGAAGGGGTGCGCGCCGGCCGTGGATTCAGCACGGGGAACACGCAGACCGGCCGGCCCTCCACGGACCTGAGTCCAGACTTCGTGTACGAGTCCAAGGGGCACGCGACCGTGACCGGATACGAGGTCGTGATCCGGATCCCGTTCCGCAGCATCAAGTATCAGCAGGCGAAGATCCAGGACTGGGGTCTCAATATCATTCGGAAGGTCCAGCACTCGGGTCACGAGCAGAGCTGGGTGCCGACGAAGATCGCGGCGGCGTCGTTTTTGGCGCAGTCCGGGACGCTCGTGGGGCTCTCCGCGTTGGAGCGAGGGCTGGTCCTGGACCTGAATCCGTTCGTCACGCAAAAGGCCATCGGCGACAGCGGCGCGCCGCGCCCATGGAAGTACGGCGTCGCCCGCCCGCAATTCGGCGGCAATGTGCGATGGGGCATCACGAACAACCTCACACTCAACGGCACGTATCGCCCCGACTTCGCGGAAGTCGAGTCCGACGCCACCAAGATCCAGCTCGATCCGCGCAGCGCGGTCTCGTATCCTGAGAAGCGGCCTTTCTTCCTCGATGGCCTCGAGCAGTTCAGCACGCCGAACAACTTGATCTACACCCGGCAGATCGAAGAGCCGATCGCGGCCACGAAGCTCACCGGCAAAGTCGGCAGTGTCAGCGTCGCCTACCTTGGCGCGCAGGACCAGGAAGATTCATCCGTCACCGGTGCCGGCCATCCCATTTATAACGTGCTGCGGAGCTGGACCGACGTCGGCTCGGCGTCCCAAATCGGCGTCGCACTGACGGACAAAGAGCAGGGCGGGGCGTACAACCGCATGGCGAGCCTCGATGGGCGCTTCACGTTCGCCAAGCTCTACACGCTGCAAGTACAGGGCGCGACCAGCGTGACGCGTGACTCGGCCGGGACCGGCAGCAGCGCAGGTCCCCTCGGCTACCTTCGATTCACGCGGGCAGGGCGAACCTTCGGTATCGACTACATCGTGCGCCAGATCGATCCGCAGTTCGTCGCCGGCAGCGGCTTCATCTCGCGCGTGGGCGTCGGCATCGTCTCGCTCGATCATCGCCTGACCTTCTACAACCGGCCGGGCAGCTTCATCGAGACGTACGGCGGCGACTTCCGTATCTCGGACACGTGGGCCGGCCGCAACCTCACGGATTTCCATCGGGCCGAGGATCAGCGATATCAGTTCAATTTGAACACGACGCTGCACGGTGGCTGGGTCGTGGGCGCGGCCATCTATCTCGAGCACTATGGCTACGATCCGACGATCTATAAGAACTACTACATCGGCCGCATTCAGGGGGCCGATACGATGTACACGCCATTCCCGCATCAGACCGACATCCCGAACACCGACTACGTCTTCAACTTGATCACCCCGCAATTCGCGCATTTCTCGGCGAGTTTCGTCTACGTCTGGGGTCGGGACGAGAACTTCTATGAGTGGGCGGTGGCCGATGTCGATCTGCCGCAGCTGACCATCAGCTGGCAGCCGACGCAGCAGATTCGGGTCAACGCGACCTACAACGCGACCTTCTACCATCGGCACGATGACGGCTCGACGGCCGCCCGCCAGCAGATTCCGCGCATCGACGCCGAGTACCAGCTGACGCGGGGCCTCTTTATTCGCCTCGTCGGACAGTACGACGCCGAGTATCAGGACAGCCTGCGTGATGACTCACGGTCGCAGCTTCCGCTGTTCATCAAGAGCTCCACGACCGGCGCCATCTCACGGGCTTCGGGCGGAACCAGCAACGTCTTCACCGGCTCGGTGCTTTTTTCCTACCAGCCGATTCCCGGCACCGTCGCGTTCTTCGGCTACGGCAACGACGCCAACGAACTGCAGACATTTCACTTTATCGGCTTGCGACGTCAGGCGGACAGCTTCTTCCTCAAGCTCAGTTATCTCTTCCGCGTCTAGC
>DASRDS010000420.1:0-3154 GCA_035652495.1 Gemmatimonadaceae bacterium | reverse complement strand
GATCCGCCCCAGGTACATCACCGCGACGCGCGTCGCGACATGGGCGACGACCGACAGGTCGTGCGCGATGAACAGGTAGGTGAGGCCGCGATGCTGTTGCAGCTCCATCAGCAGGTTGATGACCTGCGCTTGGACCGACACATCCAGCATCGCGACGGGTTCGTCGCAGACGATGAAGTCTGGGTTCACCGCCAGCGCGCGGGCGATGCCGACGCGCTGACGTTGGCCACCCGAGAACTCGTGTGGATACCTGTCGGCCACGTCTGGCCTGAGTCCCACCTCGACGAGCAGCTCGTGCACCCGCTCTTTTCCCCCTTCCAAGCGATGTATGCTCAACCCCTCCTGTATGATGGCGCCGACCGTCATACGGGGATTGAGCGATGCATAGGGATCTTGGAAGATGATTTGGGCTCGACGCCGAAGTTGTCGAAGCGCTGACGGCCGAAGGCCGAGAAGATTGATATTGTCAAACGTGATGGTGCCTGATGTGGGCTCGATCAGCCGGAGTATTGTGCGTCCGGTCGTTGTCTTTCCGCATCCCGATTCGCCTACGAGCGCCAGCGTTTCTCCTCGCTCAATGTCAAACGACACGCCTTCTACGGCACGCACAGCGCCGTAGTGTTTGACGAGATCGTGTACGGCTACGAGCGGTGGCACCGGGATGTATGGTGTTCGCCGATCTGATAAAGTGGGGGATGCTCCCGCTCGCACTTATCCCAGGCAAACGCGCAACGCGAGCGGAATCGACATCCACTGGGCCAGTCGGTCGCAGGGGGAACCGAACCAGGAATGACGGCGAGCTTTCGCCCGCGATCGGAAGGCGTGGGCTCAGGAATAGCTTTCAGCAGCCCTTGGGTATAGGGATGGTGTGGCGCGCTGAATAGAACGCTGACGGAGGCCTCTTCGACGATCTCGCCGGCGTACATGACGATGACCCGCGAGGTCGACTCGGCGATCACGCCCAGGTCATGCGTGATGAGCAGCATGGCCATGCCCATGCGCTCGCGGAGCTCGGCCAGCAGCTCGAGAATCTGCGCCTGGACGGTGACGTCGAGCGCGGTCGTGGGCTCATCCGCCAGTACGAGCTCGGGTTGCATTACGAGCGCCATGGCGATGACCACGCGCTGGCGCATGCCGCCCGACAGCTGATGCGGATATTGGTCCGCGCGCGCCGCGGGATCCGACAGTCCCACGTGCCGCAGCATCTCGACCGCCCGCTCGCGGGCTTCTTTCGCCGGCGTGTTGCCATGCACCCGGAGCACTTCGGCGATCTGGTCGCCGATACGCAGGACCGGGTTGAGCGCCGTCATGGGCTCTTGAAACACCATCGACACCCGCGCGCCACGCACCTGCCGCAGCGATTCGACATCAAGGCTCATCAGGTCCGTGCCATCCAGTGAGATCTGAGAGCCCTCCAGGATACGTCCAGGGGGTCGAATCAGACGTAAAATAGAGAACGCCGTGACTGACTTTCCGCAGCCGGATTCGCCGACGAGTCCGACGCTTTCCCCTTTCGCAACATCGAACGACACCCCATCAACCGCTCTCGCCAATCCGGCGTCGGTATCAAAAACCGTCCTCAGATCCCGAATCGACAAGAGCGTCATAGCGGGGGAAGGTCGCGCGGGTCGAGGGCATCCCGCAAGCGGTCGCCGAGGACATTGATCGACAGCATGGTCGCGACGATCGCCAGGCCCGGAAAGAGCGACAGCCACCACACGCTCACGCCGGTCGCGTCGTGCATGATGTTGCCCCAACTGGGACGTGGTGGCTGGATGCCGACGCCGATGAACGACAGCCCGGCCTCGAGCAGAATGGCCGACCCGAAGCTGATCGTCGCGGCGACGATCACGGGCGACAGCGCGTTCGGCAAGATATGGCGCACGAGCACGCGCGGGCCGGTGGCGCCGAGGGCGCGCGCGGCCACGACGTATTCGCGCCCTCGGGCACTCAGGACTTCGGCTCGCACCAGCCGGCTGATCTGAAACCAGCCCGTCGCGGCCAGAAACGCGATCAACGCCCCGGGTGTCGCGCCGCCCCACAGCGCGATCACCGTCAACACGAGCAGGACGCGCGGCATGGCCATGAGCGCGTCGACGGTCCGCATGAGCGCCGCATCGATCGCTTTACCCCCGTATCCCGCGATCGCTCCGTACGCGGTCCCGATCGCGACCGATCCCAGCGCCGCCAGAAAGCCAACCGTCAGGGAGATCCTCGCGCCGTACAACACCCGAGACAACACGTCTCTGGACAATTGGTCTGTGCCGAACCAAAACGCGCTCGATGGCGGCTGGCTTTTCAACCGGACGATGTCGAGCTGTTGGATGGGATTGTGCGGCGCGAGCGCCGGCGCGAAAATCGCCGCCAAGGCGAGCAGCGTCAAAACACCGAGGGCGCCGAGCACCACCGGATCCCGCATGAGCCGCTTCACTCCGTTCACGTACGCATCCGAGGGTCGGCTATGACGTAGAGCGCATCGGCGATCAAACTTCCCAGCACGACCGCCGCGCTCCCGACGAGTGTGCAGCCGATGACGACCGGCGCATCGCGTTGGCTAATGGCGTCGAACGCGAGTCGTCCCATGCCGGGCCACGAGAACACGCGCTCGACGAACAGCGCGCCGCCGAAGAGCGCCGGCAGCGTGAAGCCGATGTTGGTGATGAGGGGCAGCAGAGCATTGCGGAGCGCGTGGTGCAGGATGATGCGGCGCTCCGGCACGCCCTTCGCGCGAGCGGTGCGCAGATAGTCCTCGCCGGCGACATCGCGCATGGCGTTGCGCTGGAATCGTGCGATGCCGGCTACGCTCACGGCCGCCAATGTCAGCGCCGGCAAGAGGACATGGTCGACGCGGTCCCAGAGTCGGCCCCAGAACGACATGTAGTCGTGCGTGATCGTGGTGACGGTACCGCCCGCCGGGAAGATCGGTATGGCGAACGCGAAGATGAACACGGCGATTTGCGCGAGCCAAAATTCTGGCAACGAGTACAAGATCACCGCGGTGGCCATCGCGACTTGTCCGCTCGTCGATCGTGGCTGAACACTCCTCGCCACCCCGAGCACGAGCCCACCCATGAGACTGAGCCCGATCGCCAACGCCATGAGCACGATCGTATTCGGCAACGCCGACGCGATCATCTCGGCGACCGGACGCTGC
>DASRDS010000419.1:0-30410 GCA_035652495.1 Gemmatimonadaceae bacterium | reverse complement strand
CCAATAGCCCAACGCCAAGAAAATCGGCGCCAGGGCGAGCACGACGAACAGAATGATTTTTGTACGGAGCCGGGCCCCACGCCGCTCCAGACCACCGTGGATCTGCAGGAACTCGATCCCTTCCAGCGTGTCCAGCTCGGGTGCCCGCGCGTCCAGGACTGTCTCGACGGCCACATCGAGTGACGACGTGCTCGCACTACTGGAAACTATCTATACGCACGGTGTTGGGGGGGGGGTCCGGGGGGCAGGCTTGGGGTTTGCCCCCCGGAGGCGAACCAACAGAGTCTCACCCTTGCGAGCGACGCGACAGCGGCGCTTGCGATGGTGAGATCAAATCGTATCGTTGAACAGTGACGGCTCCATACGGGACCACCTCGCCAAATCAGTCCAGTTGGACCACGGTCGCCGACCGTCTCAACGACGCGCTCCAGGGTGAGTACATCATCGAGCGCGAGCTGGGACGGGGCGGCATGGCCGCCGTATTTCTGGCCTACGAGCCCGCCCTGGACCGCCGGGTCGCCATCAAGGTCATGTCGCCCGGACTCATGCCGGACGCCAGCATGGTCCAGCGGTTCCAGCAGGAAGCCGTCACGGTCGCGCGACTGAACCACCCGAACATCATCACGATCCACGCGGTGCGGCAGGTCGGCGATCTGCACTGCTTCGTCATGAAATTCGTCGTCGGCCGCGCCCTGGGCGACATCCTGGGCGCGCGCGGGGCCCTGCCAATTCCCGTCGTGCGCCACGTGCTCTGTGAGGTCGGCAGCGCCCTCTCGTACGCGCACCGCCTGCAGATCATCCATCGCGATATCAAGCCGGCGAACATCATGATGGATGCCGCCGGCGAGGCCATGGTGACCGACTTCGGCATCGCGAAGGTGGCCGAGTCGAACGCGCACACGCAGACCGGCGCCGCCGTCGGTACGCCCCAGTACATGAGCCCCGAGCAATGCAAAGGGACCGAAGTCACGTGGGCCGCCGACCAGTACGCGCTCGGCGTGGTCGCCTACGAGATGCTGACGGGCACCGTGCCGTTCACGGGAACGACCTTCGCCGTCATGCGTGCCCATATCGAGCAGGCGCCGCCACCGATCACCGCACGCCGGCCGGACTGCCCGCCCGAGCTCGAGGCGGCGATCCTGCGCATGTTGGGGAAGACACCGGCCGATCGGTGGCCGACGATGAATGCGGCGCTGCACGCGGCCGACGCCCGTCCGTTCGAGGACGACGAGCCGGGGAGAGTTGAGCTGGCGAAGTGGGCGACGGATGGTCTCGACATGACGATCATCCGGGGCGCGCCCAGTCCGGTGCCTCGCGGCGGTGTCACGCAGCAGGTCGTGAGCCGCGTGGCGATCACGGCGCCGGGTGAGATCACGGTCGGGGAAACGGTCAATTTGCGGCTGACCGCATGGTCCCCCCGCGGGGCTGAAGTGCAGCCGTCGACCGTCGCCTGGAGCTCCGATGCGCCGGAGATCGTGCGCGTCGACCCAAACACCGGACGAGCGTCCGCCGTCGCGCCCGGCGCCGCGATTGTCCGGGCGACCGTCGGCGAGGTTCGCACTGCGATTTCCTTGTCGGTATCGCGGCCGATACCTGCAACACTTCCGGCAAACCCTACGGTGGTGCCAGCACCCATAACGGTTCCGGTGACGGTGCCACCTCCCGCAAAGAAGTCTCGTGGGGGCCTTTGGGTGACGGGCGGCGTGCTGGTCGCCATCGCAATCGGTGTAGGCGTGGGCATTGCCCTGTGGGCGCCGCAGCAGACGACCACCAGTGATCCGCAGCAGCGGGAGCCTCAAACAGTTGTCGTAACCGCCGCGAAGGGCGTCCGCTGGATCACCATCAACGGCGTCGAGCCGATGAAAGTCGGACAGACGCTGCCGCTCCATAGCGTCGCGTACGATGCGAACCACACGCCCGTCAAAAACGCGCCGGTCGTCTGGAGCAGCGACGATCCATCGATCGCGACGGTCGATCAGAAGCGCGGGTTGGTGACGGCAGTCGCGGCTGGTACAGGGCACATCCGCGCGACGGCGGCAGGCCGCCAGGCGACGGTCAGCGTGACCGTGCAGCCCTAACTATCGGACGAGCGTCAGCGACTTGATGTGCCACGTGCCCGACGCGTCACGGGCGAGCGCGGCATGGTAGCGGAACGACGGGTTGCTCTTACCCTGCGATGAGGTGTAGAAGCTCATCGAGTACCCGAAGTCCGTATCGCCCGCATCACCCAGCACGGATGCGTTCGGCGGCACCGTCAGCGTCGCCGAGAAGTCCGACGCGCTCGACGTGAGCGCCCGCATGCCACTTTCGAGCGCACCCGGCATCGTCGGATAGAGCTGCTTCATCCGATTGATGTCCTTCGCGTTCAGCGCCGAGACATACTGAACCACGACATCGTTCGCGTGGCGCACCTCGGCCGCGAGATCGATCGTCGGAGCAGCCGGCGCTGGCGTCGGCGCGGCCGGCGCCGGCGTGACGACCGGGGGCGGCGCCTGCACGACCGGCTGCGGTTGCGGCGCCGGTTGCTGGACGACTTGTTGGGGCGGTGGTGTCGGAGTTTTTACAACAACTGGAGCCGGCTTAGGCTGCGGCTTCTTGGGCGGCGCCTTGGCCGGCTTCTCGACGGCCGGCGCGGCGGCAACCTGAGTATCCGGCGTGGGTGTCGGTGTGGGCGTCGCAGCGGCCGTCGTCGGTTGCGATGGTGCGGGAGCAGAAGTGGCCGGCGCGGGAGCTTGGGCGACCGTGACCGGAGCGGGAGCGGGTGCGGGCTTCGACAACATCTGCCACGCGACGAAGCCGCCAGCACCGAGCACCACAACAGCCGCCACGATGCCATACAGCAGGTAGTTCGGCTTGGCCTTTGCCCTTGCCCTTCGCTTCGTCGGCGCGGCAGCCGGCCGCGTCCCACCGCGAACGACCGTCGTCGCGCCGCCCTTGCTCATCACGATCGTCGCCTTCGAGTGGGCCGGCGTCTGCGGCCGCACGCCCTCGGCGTCGTCTTCGATGCACTCGTCGAGCGCCTCGCTCAACTCCACCGCACTCTGGAAGCGATCGTCGACGCGGCGCGACAGCAACCGCGTGAGCACCGAGTCAAGCGACTTCGGCACCTCGGGCTTCACCGCGCGCACCTTCGGCGCTTCTTCCGTCAGGCGCCGATGCAGCACGATCTCGCCGGTCGGACCGGAGAACGGCGACTGCCCCGTCAGCATCTCGAACATCATGCATCCAAGGCTGTACAGATCGCTGCGCCCATCGAGCTTGTCGCCGGAGATCTGCTCGGGACTCATGTACGCCGGCGTGCCAAGGACGAAGCCCGTGCGGGTCATCTGCGTCCGACCATCGGTCATCGCCTTGGCAATGCCGAAGTCCACGACTTTGACCCGTTCGGTGCCGTCCTTGCCCTGAACGACCATCACGTTGTCGGGCTTCAAGTCGCGATGCACGATCCCGAGATCATGTGCCGCCGACAACGCATCGGCCACCTGCTTCCCGATCGTGGCGACGCGGCCGGCGGCCATAATGCGCTCGCGCGCCAGCATCGAGGCGAGAGACGGCCCATCCACGAACTCCATCGCGAGATACACCAGGCCTTCGGGCGTCTCACCGAAGTCATAGATCGCCGCGACGTTCGGATGCGCGATCCGGCTCGCGTTCTCCGCCTCGGCGCCAAACCGGCGCACCGCGTCCGGATCGGTCGCGAGCGCGGGCCGCATGACTTTGAGGGCGCACATCCGGCGCATCTTCACCTGTTCGGCGAGATACACCTGTCCCATGCCGCCTTCGCCGAGCGCCTTCACCACATGATATCGCTCAGCGATGATCTCGCCGATGATGCCACCGCCGCCAGTCTTCGAGCGGAGTGGCGTCCCGTCGGTCGGACAAAACCGCTGGTCGGACGGGTACTCGCCGTTGCAATGCGGGCAGACCCGCATCGCCGCCGCCGGAATGGTCACCGTCGGCTTCGAGCGCCTCGTGGCCCCGGTCATGTCCGGCGTCTTCGGCGCCGCGGGCGGCGTCGGAAGCATCGGCGCCCGCATTGGATCGATGGGCGTCGCAGCCAGCTTATAGGGCTCAGCCGTGTCCCCGGTGGCCATCAACCGGAGTGCGACGAGGGCGTCGCCCTGGCGAGCAAAATAAACGGAGCCGCCACCCGGCCGATTCATGGAGCCGAGCAATGCCGAGTACGCGGTCGCGAGACGACGGACGACGGTCGGATCATCGGGCGTGCCGACGACTTCCCCACCGCAGACGCCGCAACGCGCGGCCCACGTCACGAGCGGCGCCTGGCACGCGTCGCACGTGATGCCGAGCGTCGGTACACGGTCCTCGAGCTCCGTCACTTCGGCAATGGTATAGCGATCCTCGCCGATGGAGCTCATCGGATCACGCTCCAGCAACAGCACGGCGAGGGAGCGGTCCGCCTTCTGGCGGGCGAGATACGCCATCACGCTGCGGGCGCTCGGACCCAACTCGCCGAGGAGCTCGTATCGTTGCGCGGACGCTTCGCGCACCGCGTCCAGGAGCTGGGCGCGGGTGTCGGGGGCGACAGTCGAAGCGGCGCGGGTCGTATTCACTGGTCGTTCACGTGTAGATCAGAAGCTCCGTTCCAAACCTGCGGTCCAAATAATATTGGCCTTCACGCCGTGATCCTGAATCGGGAAGATCACGTTGCCCACCGCGGTAAAGCCCGCCCCGAACCCGATCTTGAGTCCGGTCGATCCATCGATGTTGTCGTCCCGTTGATTTGGAAACGTGGTCCGCTGCACAACGCTCCCATCGATATACGACGCGGGCCCCGGCAAGGGCACGTTCGGTCCGACTGCCCACCGTCCAATAAGTTCGCCGGCAAAAGTCACCGGTGGGGCGATTCGGGCATCCAGTCCGACCGTCGTCAGCGCGGCGCCTGTTTCAGTATTCGCATTCTGGTACTCATACCCGACATTGACATGGGGCTCGACGAAGCTGAACCGGGTCGAGGCGATCAGGAGCGCCCGCCAGGAGATCGTCCCGGTACCGAGCAGGTTGTTCTGATCGCCGGTCGGCAGTCGGAGATCGCCCAGAATACCGATGCCCGTTGTGGCGGATTGATACAGATTCGCCTTGAGACGTACGGACATGTCGCCGACACCTGTCACGTTTCCGCTCGAGTGCGTCGTGTCCACCAGCTTCGGGTTGAGCGGGTTGCCGGACCAGTAGTGATCGGCTGGACCCGGCGTGTTCTGGTGGATCGTTCCGATACTGGTGCCGTTGAAGGTCAAATGGACCACGGGCATGGCGACGGAAATGTCGACGCGGTTAGCGATGCCGTATGTCACATAGGCTGAGTACGCCAGCATCGACAGCGACATGTCCGTCGTGATGTTGATGTAATCGTACTCGAAGGTCGGACTTCCGAGTTTGTTGTTACTCTGCGGATCGACGTTCTGGTGGGTCAGATTCAGGGAAATGTTGTTGAGCGGGACGCCGCGAATCGAGGCAAAGCTCAAGCTCGTGGCGTTCACGCCGAAGACCAGATGGCCCCGGCCGAGCGTTTGCGCGCGCTCGCCGAAGATCGGCCCGGTCGAGCCGGCCGAGGCGATCGGGACGCCATTCGCATCGAACGAGAACACGGCGCCCGACGAGGTGCCTCCGATCGGCAGGTTGCCGATCGTCGTCGTGATCGCGTTCTCGAGGAAGTTGATCATTTCCGTTCCGCTGGCCTCGGCATCGGGATTGAAGTGGAATCCGTGCGGGCCGGCGCTGGTATCGAGACAGATGAGGTTCGAGCAATTCCCGAAGTGGAACAGATTGCGAACATCCGTCTTCATGTTCCGCGTCTGACCGAACGCCGGCGCCGCGGACACCACGCCGATCAGGACTAGCCCTAAATATCGGCGGATCATTGAGCGGCTCCTTGTTGGATCCAAGTGTTGACCAAGTGCTGGAGGGCGCTGGAGAGGCAGCCGGTGCCGCCCGAACATGAGAACGGCATGTTCTCTGTGGTCTGGCCCGCGAGCTGGTGCGAGAGGTAGCTGTTGGTCGAGTCGCCGGGCGCCACGCGATAGGTATACGCGGTGGAGATGGACGGCGCGACATTGACGAGAGTCGCCTGGGCGCTGGCCGCGGACGTGAAGTCGACCCCGTCCGGCGGCGTCGCGCCCGAGTGGCACCCGGCGCAGTTGCCGCTCAAGACGGTCGGCTCCACGTCGTTCGTCATGGTGGCCTGCCGCTCGAACGTGACGGTGACGTTCTTGGACGTGACACCCGGGACGGTCGAGGCGATCGTCACGGTCGCCGAGTAGGTGCCCGGTGTGATGGTGCCGGTCGTCACTTGAAGCGTCAGCGGCGTCGACGAGGGAGACAGTGGCGCGGCGCTCGCGACGGTGGCCGCGAGCCAACCGGTCGTGCTGCCGCTGTAATTCACGGTTGCGGAGAGGCCGGTGAGCGATCCGCCACCTGAGTTCGAGACCGCGATCTGCTGATTCGCCGGATCACTGTTCGCCTTCTGCGACAGAAAGTTCGCCGTCGTCCCCGACAAGGAAATGACCGGCGCTTGGGTGACGGTGTACGTCACCGTGATGTTCTGCGGCGAGTTGGCCGCGCTCGCCGATGTCACCGCCACCGTCGCCGAGTACGTCCCGACCGCGAGCACGCTGTTTGGCGTCAGCGTGAGCGTTGCTGGCGCCGTCGCACTGCCGAGGGTAGCCGTGAGCCAACCGGAGCCCGAGGTATACGAGACCGGCGCGGTCAGACCGTTGAGCGTCCCGCTGCCGGAGTTGGTCACCGTGATCTGCTGCGACGCCGGAACGGAGCCGCCGCTGGTCGCGTTGAAATTGACCGAGTTGGCGCTGAGCGAGATCGTGGGTGGGGGAGGCGCCGCCGTGACACTGTAGGTGACCGTGATGTTGAGCGGCGTCACGCCGGTCGTGGTCGAGGTGACCGGCACGGTCGCCGAGTAGGTGCCGATGGAGAGCGCGGTCGACAGCACCGTCAGCGTCATCGTCGCCGGGGTCGTCGCCGATGTCACGCTCGCCGCCAGCCACCCGGTGGCGCCCGCCGAATACGTGATCGTGCCTGGCGCGATCCCGCCGATCGTTCCGCCACCGGTATTGGTGATCGTCACCGTCTGGGTCGACGGCAGCGATCCGTTGGTCTGGGCGGTGATCGGCACGCTGCTGCGCGAGAGCTGGAGCACCGAGGCCGGATCCACGACGTAGGTCACCGTGAGGGACCGCGGCGAGTTCGTCGCCTGGGGCGACGTGACGGGAACGGTCGCCGAGTATGTCCCCGGCGTCAGGATCGTCGTCGACGGCTGAACGGTCAGCGTCGCCGGTGCCGACGCGTTCGCGGGAAGCGTGGCGGTCAGCCAGCCGGAGGCGCCCGGGCTGTAGGTCACGAGGCCGACCGACAGGTTCTGTAGTGGACCGCTCCCGCTATTCGCGACGCCGAGTGTTTGCGCCGGCGGAGGCGACGCGCCAGCCGCGGCCTCGAACGTAATCCCGGTGGTCGACAGCGCGATTTGCGGCGGCTGCGAGACGTTGATCGTCGCTTTCGCCACGCTCGTGCCGGCCATCGCGTTGACCGTCACCGATCCCGAGCCGATACCGTGCACGACACCGTGAATCACGTTGGCGATCGTGCTGTCACTCGAGCTCCACGTCACGAACCCTGGCGCGTTCACGACGACCAGCTGCGTCGAATCGCCCACGAACACGTTCGACGAGTCAGGGCTGATCGTCATGGGGCCCGGATTCGTCGTTGAGTTCTTGTCGCTACTGCACGCGGCAAGTACAGCGGCCGCGCATACCAGAAGTGCTGCGCGCACGAGTGTCGCTCCGATGGTCAGAACCGTGGAGAAGATCGTACTGTCTGGCCGTATAAACCAGCAGCACGCTATAACACGATCGAAATCAGCCGACCAAAACCGTCGGGCAACCCAGGACGATGGTGCCCCCATGCGCCGTCACGCTCCCCATCTGCGCGGCGGGCATCCCACCGATCAAAACGGTAAATGCCCCCAGCGCGATGACATCCGGCGGGCCCACACAAACGGCCATGTCCCCGACGCGCGCGGCGGGCAGACCGCCAATGAGTACGGTCGGACAACCCGGGCCGACGACGGGACCGCCGACGTGGGGCACGAGCACGGTGATCATGGGACACACGTGCATATCGGTGAGGCGAGCCGCGGGCAGTCCCATTAGGCCTTCTTCCAGGCGCCAGCCTGGTCACCGATGTGGAGGCCCTGCTCGACGTAGCGGCGGAATCGCTCCGGCGCGGTCTTGGGATCCTTGCCGATCGACGCGATCGATACGCCGCCGGTGACGGCCTTGGCGGTGAGGAACGGGCCAGGGGGTACCTCGGGCTGGCCGGGTACGGAGAGACTGCCGCCGCTCAGGAACGCCGCGAGACCGGCGCACCCGGCGGGCGTTTCGAAGGTCGCTTTTTGTGCCGCGGCCATCGCCGCGCGACGCTGGTCGTCGCCCGGATGGCGCACCCAGTTGTCCGTCGCATCGAGCGAGGCTTTCACGTCGGCCGAGGGCGCATCGCCGGCGGCCTCGCGGGCGCACAGCAGCGCCCACCAGACGGCCTCGCGCTTGGGCAACGCATGCGCGACGAACCGGACCGCGTCCTGAAAGCGGTCGGCGTTGAGGAGCGCCGTGGCAAAATCCGGCGCCGAGTGCTCGGGATGCAGCACGGCCAGCGCGTCGCCATTCAGCTCGGCGGCTTTCGCCACCTCCAACGGGGCGGGTGTCATATCAGCCGATCATCGTGATGCCGCCCGAGATCTGCGTCATCGCGCTCCCCGACAGTTGCGTCATTAAGCCCGCGACCTGCGTTTGGATCTGGCCGTTGACCTTGACCATCATGGCGTCGATCGTGACACCCATCATGTCGATCTTGATGCTATTCGAGCCAACCTTGAGCTCGATGCCTTGCATCGCTTCGATGCTCACCTGACCGAGGTCGCACTTGATGGAGACGTTCCCCAAGGAGGCCTCGAGATCGTAATTCCCCATCGAAAGCTTGGTCGACATGTTGCCCATGTCGAGCTCCGTATCGACGTTGCCCTGGGCGATCTTCACTTCGTGGTTGCCATTCACGCTCACATTGTAGGCGCCGGTCGAGACTTTCAGGTTGCAGTCGCCCACCTTGAGCGTCGTCGATTGGTTGCCCTGATCGAGCGTGACGGTCTGGTTGCCCTGCTTGATGTCGAGCGCGTAATTGCCCTGCTTCAGCGTCTCGGTATAGTCGCCCTTGTCGATTGTCTTGGTTTCGGCGTCGCCGATGTACTGCGTCTTATCGTTCTCGACTTCGATGGTGTAATTTTTCTGGGCGTGGAGCCAGATCTCCTCGCTGCCTTTCTTGTCCTCGAAGCGCAACGCGTTGAAGTCATCCGTCCCGCCCTGTTCACTGCTGCGGGTCAAGATGCCGCTTTGCGTCTTGTTGTCGGGCAAGGTCCACGGCGGCATCATGTCCGGGTTGTAGACGCTGCCGACGATGATCGGCCGATCCGGATTCCCTTCCTCGAACGCGACGACGACCTCCTGGCCGATGCGGGGAATGTGAATCACGCCCCAGTTCTTGCCAGCCCACGAGGTCGACACGCGCACATAGCATGAGCTGCCAGGATCGCCCTTGTCCGTGCGCTCCCAGAAGAACTGCACCTGCACCCGGCCGTACTTGTCGACGTTGATCTCGCTCCCCGACGGACCGACGACGAGCGCGGTCTGCGTGCCGGCGACGATCGGCCTCGGCGTCCGGAGCTGCGGGCGAAAGACGGTCTCCTTCGCGATCGCCCGGAAATCGTTCTGATAGGTGGCGGTCTGTTCGTTGGCCGCGGCCGCCCCATAGTAGCCGAGCAACTGCGCCGTGTGACGCACCTTCATGAGAATGAACCCGCCGTTCACGTCGGTGCGGAAATAGTCCGAGAGCGTGAACTGGCATCCCGCCGTGAACCCCATGCACGAGCTCACCCCCGAGAGACTCTGCATGAACGCTTCAGCGGCATCGAGCTGCGCGCGCGCGTACCGGTCGCCCGTGCTCGTATCGGTGAAGCCACCCGGATAGTCGTAGATCTCGTCGGGACCATTGCCGGACACCGTCGCGGTGAGCGCCTTCTGGCCGTCGAGGTAGTTGTAGTCAAACAGCGTGACCGTGCCCGGTGGGACGTTCTGATCCCACTGGATGGAGCCGACGCTCTGCTGGTGCTGCGTGCTCGACACGACCCGCTCGGTGGCGCTGACCGTCGACGTCCCCGGGATCGGCGGAAACGAGCTGTTGCCATCCGCCAAGACCAGCGTGTGCTTCGAATCGGTGTGCTTGAAGAAGTAGAAGATGCCTTCTTCCTCGAGCAGGCGACTCACGAAGGCGAGGTCGGTTTCCCGGTACTGCACGCAATACTCACGCGGCAGATACGAGCCGGTGGTCTTGACCTCGAAATCCGTCCAGTGGTTGCGCTTGAAGACGTCTTCGACGATATCGAGCACGGACTTGCCTTCGTAGACCCGGCAGTCGGCGGCCAACGACAGAAACCAGAGCCACGGGACGATTTCGGCCCGGTACGAGTACAAGCTGCTGAAGGCGCTGTCCTGCTGAATGAACCGACGGACGAGGCCATGGATGTAACGTGTGCTGCCGTCGCCGATATCCAACTCGACCACGAGCGGCTTCCGCAGGATCTGCGACGCTAAAATCGTCTCCTTTTCCGACAGCAGGTCGACCGTGAACACGAACGGCGTCGACACCGCCTCTTCCCCGGACATGCCGCTGAAGAGGAGCGTATCGCCGCCGAGCGGCGATGTGACTTTGAACGGGCCAGTTTGTGTAAAGGTCGACATATATCAATAGGCTCTCAGGCCGGGAGTGGCGCGAGCCCGCGATCATCGGGCGCACGCTCTTCTTTGTAAGTGAACGCCCCATCGCTCCCCACCCCGATCCGCACGGCCGTCAGGCGCGTGCCGCTGACCATGGCTTCGAGCAGAATCTTCGAGACTTCCGGCAGCAAGCCATTGGTCAGAATATTGTCGACGTTGCGGGCGCCGCTCTCGACTTCGGTGCACCGGCTCGCCACCGTGGCGACGAGATCGTCGCCGTAAACCAGCGCGACGCGGTGGACCTCGGCCAACCGGCGCTCGATCTTCCCCAGCTTCAAGCGAATGATGCGAGCCAGGGCTTCGTCCCGAATGGGGAAGTACGGCACGATGACCATACGCCCCAGGAACGCCGGCTTGAACACTTTGTCCAATTCCGGCTTGAGGGCTTTGACTAGACCATCCATGCCGGGCATGGTCTCGGGGTCAGCGCACAACTTCATGATCGTGTCCGTACCGGCGTTCGTGGTGAGGATGATGATGTTGTTCTTAAAGTCTATGAGCCGACCCTCACCATCCTCCATCTGGCCCTTGTCAAACACCTGGAAGAAGAGCTCCAGCACGTCCGGGTGGGCCTTTTCGACCTCGTCGAGCAAAACGACCGAGTAGGGTCGCCGCCGGACGGCCTCGGTGAGCACCCCGCCTTCGCCATAACCCACATAGCCCGGGGGGGAGCCCTTGAGCGTTGACACGGTATGCGCTTCCTGGAACTCCGACATGTTGATCGTGATCAGGTTCCGCTCCCCGCCGTACAGCAGATCCGACATCGCCAGCGCCGTCTCGGTCTTGCCCACGCCGGACGGGCCAACCAGCATGAACACGCCGACCGGTTTGTTCGGGTCCTCAATGCCGGCTTTCGACGTGCGCACGCGCTTGCTCATGACGTGAAGGGCATGCGATTGGCCGATCACGCGGCTCCCGAGCTGATCTTCGAGGGTCAGGGCGGCCGAGACGTCATCGCGCAACATCTTGCCGACCGGAATGCCGGTCCAGCCGGAGATCACATCGCCGACGATCCCCGCATCGACGCACACGCGAACCAGCGGGTTCTCGCCCTGGATCTTCTCGAGCTCTCCGTTGAGCGTCGCCAGCTCTTTGCGATCGTTGGCGTCGGCCGACGGACCCGCTTTTTCCAGGCGCTCGCGCACGACGAGCACTTTTTTCACCAGCTCGACCTCTTGCTTCCAGCGAGTGGTCGCGGCGTCCTTGAGCTTTTCCAATTCGGACCGGCGCGCGGCGATCGCCGCGAGCCGTTCGGCGACATCGGCACCCGTTGCCGCCTCGCGCTCGTGAATGCGTGTTTGCACCGCGAGGTCATCGAGTTGCCGCGTGAGATCTTCGACGGCCGCCGGCGTCGCGCTCTGCTCCAGGGCTAACCGCGCGCAGGCCGTGTCCAGCACACTGACCGCCTTATCCGGGAGCTGACGGTCCGGGAGATAGCGATGCGACAGTTTCACCGCGGCATCCAGACCTTCGTCGAGAATTCTGACCTTGTGATGCTTCTCGAGCGCCGGGCCTACCCCACGCATCATTTGCTTGCAGACATCTTCCGTCGGCTCCTCGACCTTCACCACCTGAAAACGTCGAGACAGCGCGGGATCCTTTTCGAAATACTTTTTGTACTCGGACCAGGTCGTCGCACCGATCGTTCTCAGTTCGCCTCGCGCGAGGGCCGGCTTCAGCAGATTCGCGGCATCATTCTGCCCTGCCTGACCCCCAGCGCCGATCATCGTGTGCGCTTCGTCGATAAAGAGAATGATCGGCGATTCTGAATTCTTGACTTCTTCGATGAGACCCTTGAGGCGATTCTCGAACTCGCCTTTGACACCCGCCCCTGCCTGAAGCAACGCGAGATCGAGTGTGCGAAGCGTGACGCCCTTCAACGGAGGCGGGACATCGCCGGCGGCGATTCTGACCGCGAAGCCTTCGACGACCGCGGTTTTGCCGACGCCGGCCTCGCCAACGAGAATCGGATTGTTCTGCCGACGACGGGTCAGAATGTCGACCACCTGGCGAACTTCAAAATCGCGTCCGAGCACGGGGTCGATATGGCCGGCCTTCGCTTTCGCCGTCAAATCGATGGTGAACTGATCGAGATTTGGCGACTGGCCACCGCCGGTCTGACGAGGCGCCCCGTCCGAACCGGAGTCGGATGCGGCCGCAGCGGGGCCGGAATCTTCAATCGACGTCGCGACGACGTTGTCGAAATTGTTCTGGAGATCCGTCGCGTTGATCTTCGTCAGCTCGCGACTGATATCGCGGGCCTGGCGCGCCAGATCGTCATTCGAGGCGAGCGCCAAAATCGTGTGGCCCGTCCGAACCTTGGTCGCGCCGAAGTCGATCGAGCCGAGGGTCCAGCCCTCGGTGAACGCTTTGACCAGCGATGGGCTCAAGTTCGGCGTGCGCGCGTTGCCGGACTTGAGCTTGTCCAATCCGGCGGCGAGATCTTTCGCGAGCTTCGAGCGATCGACCTCGTAGTGTTTGGCAATGGCCACGAAATCGCCGTCGCTCTTGTCGAGCAGCTTGAGCAGGTAATGCTCGATCTCGACATCATAATGCGTCCGCGAGAGACAGAGTCCGGCGGCGGCTTCCAGCGCGCCTCGGGTCGCGGGATTGAGCTTGCCGATGAGGGCTCGCAAATCGACGGTCATGCGGCCTCCTGTGCCTCGGAGAGGGTGAGCATTGTATCGTCCGGATCGCGGGTCATGGGAGCGGTGCCGAGCCACGTGGTCCACCCGAGTGGCAGAGCATCGTCGTCTTCTTGCCCCAGCGTGCAGGGCTGGACTTCGTCGCGCTCGAGGACGAGTTGGATATCGACATCGAGCTGGTCGCCGACGAAAAACTTCGCCAGCGCCACGAGCGTGTTCCATCCGTTGCCGGTCGGCAGCAGATCATCGTATTGACGCCGGGTGAGCGGCCCGATTCTCAATCGCACGCGGGCCTGCGCATCCCACACTTCGTCGCCCACCACGGCGGCCCCCAACGTCCCGGCGTCATCGTCATCGCCGAGCACGCAGTACGCCGTCTCCTCGAGCCGATACCAGCCGCCGACGAATTGCTCGACTTCGACCGGCACGCCAAAGTGGTCGGCGATGAGCCCTTCCAACGCCGCCGCCGGGCGCGTGTGGGGCGCGAGCGCGCCGGCATAGTACAACAACGTTTCGTCGTTGAGCGGCAGACGCCCACGCAGCCCTTCGGTACCGAGCCCGATGACGTCGAGCAGGTGACGCGTCAGTCCATCCTGGCGATTCTGCTCGTACGCGATCGTGAACCGGTTCTTCTCCCACGCCTTATAAAAGAGCGAGAGGATGCGATGGTTGAAGATGTCGAAGAAGTCGCGGAGCGCCCGGTCACGCAGCCGCGCGCGCTCGGCCACGAGCATCGCGTAGGCGAGCGGCATCACACCCATCGGCCCCGTGAGCCCCATGAAGTTCACGCTGAGCTTCGGCGGCTTGGCGACCGGGTCGAACGCGTGGATCTCGGCCGCCGGGAACCCCAGGTCGGGATTGGCGGAGAATCGCACCGCCTCCTGACTCGGATCGCCGAACTCGCCGATCGGCGTGCGCTGGGGCGCGTGCTTCATGAGCACGCGCACCGCCTGGAAGAACTCGAAGGCCGTCGGTTCGTTGACGAGGTCTTCGATCATAGGAGATTCTTCCAGCCGGACCGCGGCGGCCACACGCGAACCGGCTCGTGCCGCTGCCGGCTCTTCGCCGTGAGCGCGCAGAAGCTGTTCATCGAGGCGTAGAGCCCCAGAAACCGCTCCAACACCGTGGCCAGCAGGTACACGCCGCTGCCCGCGAACTGGTCCTCGTCGAACTCGATCTCGACGCGCCGTCCGCGCGCAAAGCTCAACCCGTGCTCCGATGCGACACGCGAGTACGCCGTGGCACCCTTCACGGCCAGTACGCCCTGGATCTGCTTCTCCATGGCGGCATCGTTGCCCGCATTGTGCAACCGGAGCAGCTCGCGGAGCGCATCCACGCCTTCGTCCGTCAGCGACAGATAATTGAGCGACAGCATCGACACGAGACGCCACAGCAGCTGGCGGCCGAGTCCCGGCTGGATCGCCGGCGTCGGCTTGATGAGGCAAACCGTGCGCTTGATCGGACCGCCGCCGCGCATCTCGAAGTCGCCGGCGGGGTTGTCATCGCCAAACGGGAGCCGCGATGGCAGATCGGCGTTGAAGCACGTCAAGCGCGCGGAGACGGCATCGACTGACGGCGATGTCGTTTCACCCGAGAGGTCCGCAAACGAGAGAAAAACGTCAGTGCCGTTGTCGGGTCGCCATACGCTGGGACGGCGCGCCGCTCGCCAGAACTTGGGCGCGGCGGTATCCGTCCCGTGGCGATGAGAATAGAATGGCTGAAATCGTACCGGCTCTCCGCCACCCGGCGTCAGCCCCAGCACCTCGTCGACTGAAAATATCTCAGTCGTCTGTCGCCGCCTCGCATCGGGATCGATCTCGTACTCGGCGCGCCGATTCGTCAGTTGGATCGGCTCGGACATCTGCGGGAAGAGATTCACCACGGGAACGCAGCCGAGCTTGATACTCTTGTCCGACACCCCGGCCTCGAGCATCGCCCGCCGATCGCCGCGCTCGAACGGCGCAATCAGAATCACGACCTCGGCCCGATCGGCGAATCCCGCCGCCCGCGCCGCATCGAATCCCGAGAGATCGAAGAAGAGAAATTTCTCGGGAAACGTGAAATACTCTTGCAAGAGCTGGTATCCGCCGAACGCTCGACGAGGCGCGGGCAGCATCGCTTCGTCGGGCTCGAAGCCGGCCGGAGCCAGCGCCGAGGCGGGCAACGTGATCGTCCGCTTGTCGCCGCCGGGACGCGGGTCGCGGATCATCACGCGCAGGACGTTGTTCGACAGCAACTCGTACAGCGTATAGACGAAACTGCGCTCACCGTCGAGATAAATGCGCAGCGTGTCGAGCGAGAGCTTCGCGAACTGAATGTCGGGCAGACACCGCAACTCGAAGCGCAACGTGGCCACCGCGTCCGGCGCCCGCACGGATGGGGTCAGCCGATCCGGCGTCGTCCACTTGGCGTTGGCGACCGTGAGCGGCCAGACCGTGGTCGCATTGACGGTCCGGAACCGACACTGCGTGCGGCCGACCGCCCGCGACTGGAGCTGCGTATCCTTCGCGATCGGAAACCCAGTGCTCAGCTTCCCCTTCTCCGGATCCAGCTGAAACTGGACCAGCGACATCGACGGAATCGGCCGCACGAAGTGCGGATAAAGCACGTCGAGCAGCGCTTCGCTGACTTCCGGAAAATCGTCGTCGACCTTGAGATGCACGCGCGCCGCGAGAAACGCGAACGCCTCGAGCAGCCGCTCGACATGCGGATCCTCGCACTTCGACGGCTCGAGTTGCAGCCGCGCGGCGATCTTCGGGTACGTCGTGGCGAACTCGGCCCCCATGCGCCGCAGAAACGCGAGCTCGCGCTCATAGTAGAGCAAGAGATCGTCACGCACCGCCGTCACTCCGCACGTGGTAGTCGCCGCTCGACACATCGAGGATCGTGTCGAACACGACCTGCTCCGGTTCCGGGTCGATGCGGAGCAAGCCTTCGACAATGAACCGGAGCTCGCGGATCGGGCCACCTTCCGCCCCCTTCTCGGCGGAGGCGATCGAGACCTTCACGTTCGCCAACCTCGGTTCGAACGTGCTGACGGCGCGCTCGACTTCTTTCACCAGGCGCGCCTGCTGCTCGAGATTGTCGCGGCCGACCGACGAGACGTCGGTGATGCCGTAGACGAGCAGCGACGACTCCAGATTCTCACAGCCGGCCGGCAACTCGACGAGCGGCCGGCGGGTGTTCAACAACCATTCGAGATCGCGGCAGAGCGTGTTCTTGAGCTGCCGCACCGACTGGCTCCACGTGGTGGGCGCATCCATGGCGACGCCGCGATCGAGGTCGATCAGCCGGTCAAGTACCGACTGGCGGAGCACGCGATCACTGTCGGATTTCGGCGCGGGGCTCATCGGTCGCTCACGTCGCCGGCTTCGCGACCGCGATCGCCTGCCGCGCGTCGAGCTTACAGATCCGGAGATAGAGCGTTTGCTTCGCGTTGGCGTCGCCACCGATCTTTTCGAGACACCGATAGAGCAGCACCAGCGGCTGCGCGACCAGCTCGCCCGATTCCCACTCCTCGAGCTTGTGGCTCTCGATCTCGGCGATAATCTGCTCGAGGATCGGCTTGGCGACGCCATCGAGGCCGGCATCGACCATCACGCGGGCGATCTGCGCCTGGCGCATCCAGCGCCCGCGCCGGCTGGTCTCGCGATCCAGCTCCCGCATCAGGATGTCGATCGCCTGCGCCGGCCGGCCCGCCTGGATTTCCACGCGAACGCGCTCCTCGATGTACGACGCGGGCATCGATGGGGTGGCGCTCGGCATCGCGGGCCCCGACCCATTTTCCGCTGGCACGCCACCCAACTCGGCCAGCCAGGTGCGCGTCTCCGAGTTCGCCGACGGGAGATCGTCCATCAGCGACATCGACGGCAGATCCGGAATATCCGCGAGCAGCGACCGCAGCGCGCCTCGAATCGCGGCGGCGGGTGCGTCGTACTTGGATCCGAGTCCGTTGCAGGCCGTCAGCGTATAGCGCTGGAGATCCAGCCAACCGCGGCCAGCCGGTGTGCCCATGATCGACTCGGCGGTGTCCAGGAGTTGCTCCCAGGCCCCATCGATCATGAGCGTCCTCAGTTTGACGCGCGTTTCGGAGCTCGGCGCTTCCAACAGCTTTGGGTTCGGCTTGGCGCCGTTCGCGCGCAGCTCACCCCAGCGGAGGCCACGCAGCAGCAGATACGAGGCCGGGTTGGCCGGATTCGATTTGCGCAGCCACCTTGCCGCGCTGACGACGCGCGTGGTGGCGTCGTTGATATCCGTGGGCTCAGCCGAGATGGACACCGCGGCGGGCGCGCCACCCTGTGCCGCGGCGGCCGGGGCCGCGGCGGCCGCCTCGGCGGCTACCACCTCCGGCGGATCGGGATCAGCGAGGAGCTTCTTTTCGAGCAGCTGCGTCGCCAAGTGCTCGACCGCTTCGATCGCGGTTTGCAGCTTGCTGAAGCTCGGCGCATCGTCACCGAACTTCTCGTTGGCGAGCGTATCGAGCGCGGCCAACGACGCTTTCGACTTGGCGACCGCCGCGACCAGTCCCTTATAGAACGGCTTCGGCGTCGCTTCGAACGACTTGTCGAAATCTTCCGGAGGAATCTTGCCGGCTTCGATCTCCTTCTTCCGGGCGGCCATCTTCGCGCTGTCGCCGGCGACCGACGTCTCGTAGCCGAACTGGCGCGAGATCGTGTACGTGATGAAGTCGTGCCCCGCTTTATTGAGCGGCACGGCCTTCACGCTCGGCTCGAGGCCCGACCCCATCCAGTTGAGCGGCCGGGCGCGCATGCCGAGATCGCCGTCATCGATCTCGGGGAACAGTCCATCCCAGAACTTTTCGATCATGCCGCGCACGAGATCGAGCCCGTACGCCAAGCCGGCGAAGCCTTCGCGACGGATGAGCGCTTCCGTCAGCCAGGCCGCGATCATGAGGTCTTTGGACTTCGTCGCGAGCGCATCGGTCGCGACCTTCGCGACCACGTCGTACTGGGCCACTTTACGGTCGCGTTTCCACTCGCCCTGCGGGGCATCGTCTTCCTGGCGACGGGCCTCGGTGATCTGCGCGTAAGCGGGAGCGTAGCGCAGGTCGGCGCCCGCCGGTGCGTCGCCGGGGATGGGGGCGAGCAGGTCCGCGGTCGGGAGGGCCACAGGCTTAGCCTACGCCGGCGTGATCGTCAGCTCGCGGACTTCGAGGATCGGGACTTCCTCGTCATCGACTAGCAGGAGCTTCTGCCCGACCGGAGCGTCACCGTTATCGGTCCCCACCCACTCGGTGACACGACCGAGCCGCACCATATCGTCGTCGATCTCGAACGAGAGCGGCGCCAGCACCGGCAATAACACTTCGCCGAGCTCGACACCCTTGAACTTGGGACCGGTTTTCAAGATCGCCGGAGTCCAGAGCGTGTCTCTCAATCGCTTCGGAGGATTGATTCGCAGAGACTCAATGTGCTCGAACGGCAGCCACATATACTGGCCCGCCGCGAACACTTCGAGGCGATCGCCGATGCGAGGATCCGCATCCTTGATCGCGGTGAATGGCTTGCCGTTCAACTTGCCAGCAGGTGCCGTCGAACCGCGGTGCTCCGGACGATCGCCGGTGCGGAACATGTCCGCCCGCGTTTTCTCGGCGTGAATGGCGGCACGGTACAGCAGCGCGCCCATACCAGACTCGGGCCCGCGTTGTGCCAGAATATCGAGGTGTTTCTCGGCGCGGTCGAACTCACCGGCAAACGCGAGCAGCTCGAACAACAAACTGCGTCGCTGGGCGTCGGTCGGATCATTCCGAAGTTCGACGCCCAGCGACTCTATCGCATCGGTGAGCCGCGACTCTGCCAGCAGCTCACGCGCTTTCATGCACGCTCAGACCTTAGCGGCCGCTTTCACGTCCCAGCCAGCCACGACTGCCGAGCCGGCCGTGCCGTCGGTCTTCTGCGGCGTGTAGGTCACGTTGATCGAGGCGAACGCGAACGAGATCGCTTCGGCCGGCGTGTCATCGCCACCGGCGCCACCGGACCACTGAATGCTCTCGGTGTACATCTCGGTGAAGTCATACTGCAGGAACTTGACGGACGCCGCGCCACCCGCCTTGTTGAGCGCCACCGTCGCCTTCGCGAAGTGCTGGCCCATGCAACACTTCTGGAAGAGGACTGGGCTCGAGGAGTCCGTCCGCTTCATCACGTTGAATGAGCTGAGCGACACCTTGCCCGCGCCGGCGCCGGTCGAACCGGTGCCAATGCTGACCGGGTTCGAGGCACCGAAGCTGAACGAATCCAGCTCGATCCAGCCCGTGTAGTTCGCGCGTGTGGCTTCGCCCGTCACGCCATCCAGCTGAAGAAACATGTCCATTGCCATGATCGCATCCCCGCGTCTGTGCTACGTGAATTGAGTACCTAGCTGTGAGCCCCGTGGAGCTTACTTTGCCGCCGCGGGAAGTTCCGCGACCAGGCGCATCGAGACGCTCAGTTCGTCGAGTTGGAAGTGTGGGCGAAGGAAGGTGACTGCTCGGTACACCCCCGGTTTGCCCGGCACTTCTTGCACTTCGATACTGGCTTCCTTCAGCGGCCTTTTAGCCTTGACCGACATTGGTGCGTCGTCATTGGCCACGACATAGTTCGCTATCCAGTTAGTAAGGTATGACTGCACCTCACCTCGGCTCATGTACCCGCCAATCTTGTCGCGCATCATGCTTTTCAGATAGTGCGCGAATCGTGACACGGCGAAGATGTACGGGAGCTGTGCGGATATACGGGCGTTCGCCGTCGCGGCATCCGTGTTGTAGACTTTTGGCTTCTGCGCCGACTGCACGCTGAAGAACGCCGCGTTCGCGGTGCCCTTGCAGTGCACGAGCGGGGCGAATCCCTGATCGGCCAACTCTTTCTCACGACGATCGGTGATGGGCATCTCGGTCGGGCACTTCATCGCCACATCGCCCGCATCCGTCTTGAACGAGTGGACGGGCAGTCCCTCGACCAACCCGCCACTTTCGACACCCCGGATCGTCGCGCACCAGCCGTAGCTCTGGAAAGCATTTGTGACGCGCGTCGCAAGTGCCCAGGCGGCGTTGCCCCACAAATATTTGTTGTGGTCGGTGCCGTCCACCTGTTCCTCATAGCCGAACGCTTCGACCGGAACGGTCTTGCTGCCGTACGGCTCGCGGAGGAGCATGCGCGGCAACGTGAGCGCGACATACCGCGAGTCGTCGCTCTGGCGGAAGGTCTTCCACCGCGCGTACTCGCCTGAATCGAAGATCTTCGCGATGTCGCGGGGCTGATCGAGCTTGGTGAAGTCCTCGAGGTTGAGCATCTCGGGGCTGGCGGCCGTCAGAAACGGCGCGTGCGCCGCGGCTGCCACATTTGACAACCTCTCCAAGAGCTCGATGTCGGGGCCCGTGCGGCCAAACTCGTAGTCGCCCACGAGCGCACCGAACGGCGAGCCACCAAAGATGCCAAACTCTTCCTCGTACACCTTCTTGAACAACGCGCTCTGATCGAAATCGGTCGCGCGCTGGAAGTCCTTCAACAGATCTTTCTTGGTGACATTGAAGACTTTGACCTTGAGCTGCTCGCTCGTCTCCGTGTTCTGCAAGAGATAGTGCAGGCCTTTCCAGGTGCTCTCGAGCTTCTGGAACTCCGGCGCGTGCATCACCTCGTTCAGCTGCGCGGAGAGCAGACGATCGATCTGCGCGATGCGAGCGTTGAGCATGACCTCGGTGTCCGGGGCAATGGTCATCGACCCCTGGAGCACCTGGCTCACGAACTCCTTGATGATGTCTTTGCTGCGCGACTTGGACTCGGCGTCGCGCCCCATCTTGCCTTTGTCGACGATCTGGTCGAGGAGACTGACATCCGCGGCCGGTGCCGCGGTGGTCTCAGCTTGAGCCGCCGCCGCTTCCGCCTTACTGGCCATCGCCACCTCCCGTACCGAGCTCGGCTTTGAGCTGCTTCATCTTCTCATCATCGCTGAGGGTCGCTTGCAGGATCTCGTCGAGCTTGACGTTTCCCTGGAGTGATCCGCGGAGATCGGCCAGCTTCTGCCGGAGCTCGAGTAGCTCGCGAAGGGGACCGACCTGACGGGCCACCGCTTCCGGCGAGAAGTCATCCAAGCTCTTGAACGTCAAGTCGATACCGAGTTTGCCGGCATTCGGCTCGCCCGTGAGCTTGTTCTCGACGGCAAACGCCAGATGCGGCTTCATGCTCGCCAAAACGTCGTCGAAGTTGTCGAGGGTGACGTCGACGAACTTCCGGTCCGCCAGACGTGCCAAGGGTTCTTCGGGTTGGCCGCTAAAGTCGCCAAGCACTCCCATAACGAAGGGGAGCTCCTTCATCTCGATGGCGCCACCGAGCTCCACATCGTAGGTGATGTTGACGCGCGGTGGCCGAACCCGCTCGAGCTTCTTTTGCGTGCTTTCCTTCGCCATGAGGCACTCCGTTAAAGTGGCACCAGGGTACGCGTGATCTATTCGGGTGTCAAGCAAATGGGAGGTATTATCAGGGGCGTCTTGTAGCCCCTGATAGTTCAACGACTTCGTTACAGGTAAACAAAGCTGAAAGGCTCTCCGGAAATGAGTATCCGTGGATCGAATGCTTTCTAGCCAGGGGTTCGCGGCTGCTCAGCAGCGTCGTCCATGATACCCGATGCCGCGAGAGACCGCACGACGGTGGCAAAAGTCCACTCGTCAACGGCCGCCGGAAGCACCCCGTCCTGGCGCATGGATTCCCAATGCTCGCGAACGGTGCGCTCGCCAGCGGTATCCACCCGGGACAATAACGCACTTACCGCGGGATCGTACTCAGCGCGCACGGTGAACGGCCGTTCTCGCGTCAAGTGACGCGCGGCGGGCTCCCAGGAGCCGTCAACGAGGCGCTCCATAGTCTGTCGTCTCGTGTCGGGAGTCAGCTTGAGTCGCATCGCCATAACGGCCGGTAATTGAGACCGATCCGCGAGCTCGGATTCCCAGCGAACCAGCCGACCCAGCATCCCAGGGCTCACGCGCTTACCGAGCACGCGACGAGACGTGATTGGGCGGCGGTCACCTTCATACCGGCGGAACGCCATCGAGACATAGACCTGCCGCTCGATGCCCATCGCCACCAGCGGCGCGACCTTTCGTTCCGCCTCGGCCTGATCGACGAGGCCCTCGGATACCATTTCCCCAATGCGCTCCTCGGGCACGGATGACCGCATCACCACCATCATCACATCGAGCGCATTCCCGGCCACGCCGAGCCACTCACGGATCCGAGCCTCGAGCGGGGCGCCGGCTCGGTCGGTCGCGACACAGGTGCAGTAACACACCCCACCTGGCGCAAGATACGGAGGCAGCTCCTTGATCACGCGGCGGGTGATTTGCTCGCCATCGGCTCCGCCATCGCGATAGATCATCGAGATGTCCGCCGTCGGTACATACGGCGGATGGGCGGCGATGCGATCGAAGGTCGACCCGGCCACCGGCTCGTATAGGTCACCCGCGACCGCGCTGAAATTGTCGAAGCCGTTGAGCTGGGCATTGAACCGCGCATAGTGCGTGGCGCGCTCGGTCAGGTCGGCCGACCAGGCGTGGTTCGCATGCGGCGCGGCTAGCAACGCCGCAATACCACTCCCAGCGCAGATCTCGAGGAACCGGTCGCACGGCGTCCGTGGCAGCGTGGCCACGAACGCGCGCGTGTTCTTCGTGATCGCGGGATAAACGGCATCATCGGGCAACGGGTCGAAGTCGTACCCGGGAAGGTCGGACGCCACCAAGAGCGACTCGGTCGGCACCAACAACACGGTCGCGCCGCAGGTCTCGGCATCAACGGAACGCACGAGATCCAGCCGCCCGAGCGCATCCCAAAGCGACGAACCCAGCCGCGCCTTCGCGATGCTGGTGGGAATGCGCCGAGAGTCGAGAAAGAGCCAGATCAACGCGTCGAGCGCGTCGTCCAGCGGGGCATCACCCGGAATGTCGCGGCCCCAGGCCTCGTAGATGCTCTCGCGACCAACGCGGGCACACACCGTGGGGACGGTGTACCCGGCAGCGAGGAGGGCGTCATGGACCACGCGCGTGTCGTCGGGCCGCTCCAGGCGTGGCAGGGCTCGAAGGCTAGTCATAGACTATCGGAAAGCATGGACGCCTAATATTGCCGCTCGGGCTCACTATGAGACAGATGCAGCCGGTGCTCTGGACCAAGGGTTTGGTCCTCAGTCCGCAGCACTTGCAGATCCAAGATCGCTATTACGAGGATCTAATCGATTTTCGGCTGAATATGCTGACATTCAGCCCCTGGGGATTCCAGCGCCTCGCCATCGACCGCGAAGCGCTGGCCTCAGGCATGTTCGCGATCACCGAGGCGGCGGGCACCTTCCCCGACGGACTGCCGTTCGACGTGCCAGGCGCCGACTCTGCGCCCCCGCCCAAGGCGCTCGAAGGCATGTGGGAGCAAGACCGGGATAGCCTGATCGCGTCGTTGGCCGTTCCGGAATACCAGCGGGGCGGACACAATGTCTCCGTGGGATCGACGGGGACGACCGATGAGTTCACTTCGTTCACGCGGTTTCGGCCGGATGTCGTCATGCGGC
Source organism: Gemmatimonadaceae bacterium (assembly GCA_035652495.1). Lineage (GTDB taxonomy): Bacteria > Gemmatimonadota > Gemmatimonadetes > Gemmatimonadales > Gemmatimonadaceae > DASRDS01. Next base: position 6,367 of record DASRDS010000419.1, on the reverse strand, counting down.
GGGACGAGAACACGGGGTTGGCCGAGAAACCGATCCAGGTCGCGCGAAAGAATCTGCGCTTCTTGCTCGAGGGCGAATCGACCGAGGGCAGCATCGCGATGCCGGTCGCGCGGCTTCACCGGTCCTCGACCGGTGAGATCTCCCTCGATCCGTCATTCATTCCACCCTTGCTCGACGTGGGCGCGAGCGAGCCGCTCTCGATCATCGTGGCCCGACTCGTCGAGATCTTGGGCGCCAAAAGCACCACACTCTCAGGCTCTCGTCGCCAAAAGAACCAGACACTCGCCGAGTTCAGCATCTCCGATGTCGCGAACTTCTGGCTGCTCTACACGATCAACACCCACTTCCCGCCCCTGCGACACATTCAGGAAGTGCGTCGCGGTCACCCTGGCGAGCTCTACTCGGCGATGCTGGCGCTGGCGGGCGCACTGACGACGTTCTCAGGCAGCATACACCCGCGAGATCTCCCGACGTACTCGCATGAAGACCTGACGACATGTTTCACCAAACTCGACGTCATGCTGCGCGAGTTACTAGAGACTGTTGTCCCGGCCAAATTCGTATCGCTCCCGATGAAGCGCGTGCGAGCATCCGTGTATGCCGCCGCGTTGGATCGCGAGCAGTACATACAGGCTCCACAGTTCTATCTCGCGGTCAAAGCTGGTGCATCGCAGGCCGATATCATTCGGCGTGTGCCGCAGGTCGTGAAGGTCGCATCGGCGGAGCGAATCGATTTGCTCGTGCGGCAAGCCCTGACGGGGCTGCCGCTGACTCACACGCCATCGCCGCCGGCGGCGATCGCGATCAAGGTCAACGCGCAGTACTTCCAGATCACGAAGGGCGGCGCCGAGTGGGACGCCGTGATCAAGGCGCGCAACATCGCCGTGGCTGTCCCTGCTGATCTGCCGGATCCCGAACTGGAGCTCGTGCTGGTCCTACCGCCTAGTGGCGGCGGATAAGGGCAACGATCACCAGGACCAGCGCCGCGAGCACCAGCGTTCCGAACGCCACGAGTATCGGCACGACCTTTTTGCTCACGGCTCCCGCCGCCGAGGGCTTCTGCGGTGCGGCCGCGGGAAGTGGGGCGGGCGGCGTCGGCGGAGGCGCCACCGATGGGGTCGCGTGCGCCGCCCCGATAATGCGCGTGAAGTCGCTCTGGACGGGCTGGGCGGGCATCACGGGCGCTGACGGCGGCAGGTTGATGTTCGCGCCGGGCATCGGGGTCGCAGACGCCGAGGATGACGGCGGCAGCGGGACCACGGGCGGCGGCCCGGACCACGGGCTCGAGGGCGAGAGCGGCGGCGAAGTCGGTGCCGATGTCCTAGGTGGCGGTGCGACGACTCGCTCTAGCGCCGAAGTGGCACTTGGCGACGCGCCGCTTATCGGCGGCGGCATGAACTGCGGTGCCGCGGCCGGAGGCGGTGCCGGCGGATCGGGCTCAACGTGCGTCGCGCCAAAGATCCGCGTGAACTCTCCGGGAGCCGGCGCCTTAGGCGGGGGCGGCGGAGGTGCGGCGGGCTTGGGCGGCGGCGGTGGCGGAGCAGCCGGCGGCTTTGGCCCACTTCCCGGCTCACGAAACCGGACCGATATCGATGGCTGTTTCGGTTCCGGCGGTTTGGCTTCGGTGGGCTTCGGCGCGGCGGGCTTCGGCGCGACCTTCGGCGGCGTCCACGATACCGTGGGCGAATCGATGGCCGCGATCGGCGTACCCTTCTGCTGGACGGGCGTACTCACGAAAATGTCAGTGAATCCGCCTGAAGAAGGCGCAGGCGCTGGCGGCGCCTGGGACGCCTGGGACGCCGGCAACACGCGGTCGAGCCACTTCCCGAACGAGTCGAAGTCGAGAATCATGCGCGTGACGACCACGGGCGCGCCGTCGACGCCCTCGATGGCCAGGACGCGGTCGCGCGCATCCGGAGGCAGGCGATCGATCCTCGCGAGCATCGCGGAACGGTCCGCGGTACTCAGTTGATCGAGCCAATGTACCATGACGGCTCGTCGCGTAGACTGCTCCTGCGCGACGAAACTCCTGACCGCCCGCTGGTCCAGGGGCTTCAACACAGTGTATTTTGACGCGAATTCTGCTCCAGTCACCTCGACACGATAACCGGCAGCCGATGCACGGCGCAATCGCGGCGAAGATCCTGTGGCGTGAGGGCATGCATTTAGCCCAGCACCACTTCCAATCGCAAAGCCGCTACGTGGAGGACTGCATCGCCACGGCGCTTTCGCAGTCTTTTTTCACGCCATATGGCGTAGCGGGCTGCGAGCTGGACCGGGACGCCCTCAGAAATGGCACCGCCGCCCTGATCTTCGCCCGGGGCCTCATGCCCGACGGTACGCCCTTTCAGATGCCGGACGGCGACCCGCTGCCACCGCCTCGCGATATCCGCGACACCTTTTCGCCGGCGACGGACAGCCACAAGCTGCTCTTGACGCTGCCGGCCTATAAGCCGAATAGCGCGAACCTGGCCGCCGACAACAATGGGGCGCGGTTTCGGCCCATTTCGACCGTCCAGCGCGACGACCTCACCGGAACCGACGAGAAATCCGTCACGCTCGCCGGTCGAAATTTCCGATTGATCCTGGATAGCGAGGCCGGCGAGGACGCGATAGCGCTCCCGGTGGCACTCGTCCGCCGGGACGGTAAGGGTGGATTCCAGTACGACACCGACTACATCCCGCCTTCCTTGCAGATCGGCTCATGCGAGCCGCTGGCCGCGCTCGTCCAGCGCATCGTGGACGTGCTCGACTCGCGGGGCGATGCCATTGCGTCGAACCGCGGCTCCGCCGGCCCCGCGGAGTTCGCCTCCCGCGAGGTCGCGAACTTCTGGCTGCTGCACGCCATTCGGTCGGCGGTCGCCGTGCTTCGGCATCAGGCGGCCGCGCGGCGCATCCATCCCGAGCAGGTCTACGTCGAGCTCGCCCGACTCTCCGGCGCGCTCTGCACGTTCGCCCTGGAATCCCACCCGCGCGATCTGCCGCTGTACAATCACGAGGATCTGGCGGGCTGTCTCGGACAGCTGCATGACCACATCCGCGCGCATCTCGAGCTGATCGTTCCGAATTCGCTCGTGACGGTCCCGCTGGCGCTAACCGGACCATCCCTGCACACGGGCGCCATTCCCGATCGACGGGCGTTCGAGGACGCCTCTTGGATCCTCGGCATCCGGGCCGACATCGGCGCCGCGGACCTCATCGGACGCGTGCCGCGACTCGTCAAAATGTGCTCGGCCAAGTTCACCATGGAGTTGGTGAAGCGGCAGTTTCCAGGCCTCACGCTGACACATCTGCCGGTGCCACCGTCGCCCATCGTGCCACGCGGGGAAATGCAATACTTCTCCGTGACGCGATCCGGGCCCTGCTGGGATACGTTGCGCCAGACGAACGAAGCGGGCGTCTATGTGCCCGACGCACTGCCAAACGCCTCGGTCGAGCTCTCGATCATCCTAGGGTCGCCATGATGCGTGGAGGATCGACATGATGCACGGACGATTGGCGCTGACGCTACAAGAAGTCATGACGGCGACCGTGCGCCTACGCGCGCAACGTCAAGTCGCCGCGGATGCAGCGTCATTCAGGGAACATATCCGTCATCTGCTCGGAATCGCGGAACGCGAAGCGCTGGACTCGGGATACGCGGGTGAAGACGTTCGCCTCGCACTGTTCGCTGTTGTCGCGTTCCTCGATGAATCGGTGCTCAACTCGGCCAATCCCATGTTCGCCGACTGGCCGCGAAGACCGCTACAAGATGAGTTGTTCGGTGGCAACGTCGGTGGGGAGGCGTTCTTTCAGCAGGTGCGACAGTTGCTGGTGCGACAAGACTCTGAGCAACTCGCTGACCTGCTCGAGATCTATCAGCTCTGCATGCTGCTCGGATTCCACGGCCGCTACAGCGCGACGGAAAGCAGCGACATGCAGTCGCTCATCGCACAGGTCGGCTCGAAGATTCGGCGCGCCAGAGGTCTCGTCGGACGAGACAGCAACGTGGAGCTGTCACCGTCATGGCGCCCGCCGAAAGATGTCATTCCCGCGCGCGCCACCGATCCCTGGGTACGGCGACTGAGCTTCACGGCGGCGATCACCGCCGTGATTGCCGTGGCCCTGTTCGTCGTGTACGTCGTGGTCCTCAAAGCCGGCGAGCTCAAAGCGTGATCAAAGCGCGAACGCTCTGGATCAGCACCATTGTCGGGCTCCTGATCTATCTGATAGTCGCGTGGGGGCTTGGCTTCCTGCTCAAGCTCAGGGGCTCCGACTTGATCATGCTCGGCGGCGGCCTGTCGCTCCTGGGCATCGCCGCGGCCGCGCTGCTCCTCTGGTTTCTGCTGCCGAAAACCATGGCGCAGCCAGGGGCGGGATCCGCCGAGGATCTCGACGGCGTCGTCGCGGCCGCGCGGGCGCATCTGGCCGCCTCGCCGATGGCGAAGCGCGCCGACATGAATCGGTTGCCGATGGTGGTCGTGCTCGGCCCCAGCGGCTCAGCGAAGACCACGACGGTCGTCAGATCTGGCTTGGAGCCGGAGTTGCTGGCGGGCGCGGTCTACCGTGGTGATGCCGTCGTTCCGACGACGACCGCGAATCTCTGGTATGGCGCCGGCACCGTTTTCTTCGACGTTGGCGGCACGACCGTCGCTGATCCGGCCTCATGGGCAAAGGTCACCGACCACGCCACACCGAGGACGTGGGGAGCCGCATTCACCGGTCGCGCGCAAGCACCGCGCGCGGCGCTCGTGTGTGTGTCGTGCGAGGAGATTATTAAACCCGGCGCATCACCCAGCGCGATCGCGAGACCCTTGGCCGAGCGATTGGCGGCGCTGGCGAAGAAGCTCGGCGTAAAGCTTCCGGTCTACGTGGTGTTCACGAAGGCCGACCGGCTGCCGTACTTCGCCGACTACGTGCGGAATTTCTCGGTTGACGAAGTGCGCGAGCCGCTGGGCGCCACGCTGCCAGCGGACAATGGCGTCGTCGGATCGTACGCCGATCGCATGAGCCCGCGCCTCAACGGCGAGTTCCAGACACTGTTCCAGTCGCTGGCCGCGCGCCGCGTCGAATTGCTGCCGCGCGAGCACGGCAACGAGTACAAGCCGGGCGCGTACGAATTCCCGCGCGAATTCAGAAAACTCGGCGCGCCCATCGTCGAATTCCTGCTCGAGCTGTGCAAACCGAGCGCGTTGCAGGTGAACCCGTTCTTGCGCGGATTCTATTTCACCGGCGTGCAGGCGGTCGTCATCCAAGACGTCGCGCCGGCCGCCGTGCCCGCACAAGCAGCCTCGCAGCCGGCGCTCGCGGCAAACGCGACGAACGTCTTTGCGCGACAAGCGGCGGCCGCCGCGGCCGCTCCGGCGGCCCAAGCCCGGGGCGCGCGACGCGTGCCCCGATGGGTGTTCCTCGATCGGATCGTGCGGGACATCGTGTTGGCCGACGATGCCGCGATGGCCGCGACACGCACCGGCGCTCGGATTGATGTGCTGCGTCGCACGGCACTCGCGTTAGCGACGATCGCCTGCCTCGTGCTGGCCATTGGGTGGACCGTCTCATTTTCGGCGAACAAGTCGCTCGAGACCGAAGCTCGCGATGCCGCACGGACCGTGGCCGCGCTGCCGCAAGTCGGTTCGGACCTGGCGAGCGTCGATGCACTGGCGCGACTCGACACGCTTGGCGAAATCCTCACGCAATTGAGCGAGTACGAACACGACGGTGCGCCTGTGCACCTCAAGTGGGGGCTGTACATCGGGGGATCGCTTTATCCAGCCGTCCGTCAAGCGTACTTCGATGGGTTCTCGCGCATCATGTTCGATGGGACGAGAACCAACCTCGCCGCGTTCCTCCGGAACCTGCCCGCCGCACCCCGGCCGACGGACGATTACGCGACGGTCTACAACAGCCTCGAAGCGTACTTGATCACCACGAGCGAATGGAAACGCAGCACGTCCGACTTCCTGACGCCCGTATTGATGGCCACGTGGTTGTCGGGACGCACCGTGGATTCGACACGGTCGCAATTGGCTCGTCGACAGTTTGATCGGTACGCGGCCGAATTGGCGCTCGGGAATCCGTACACGGGCGGCGGCGATCTCGGCGTCGTCTCGCACAGCAGAGCATTCCTGTCCCAGTTCGCCGTCGCCGATCAGATCTACCAGTTCCGTGTCATCGAAGCCTCACGCGTGATCCCTGGTGTGCAGTTCAACAAGCTCTTCCCAGGATCCGCCGGCGCGGTCGTGGACAACTATGCCGTGCCCGGCGCATTCACGGCGGCGGGTTGGGCGTCGATGCAGAACTCGATCAATAACGTCGACAAGTTGCTCGCGGGCGATGCCTGGGTGCTCGGCAATGACACGTCGGCGCGAGTTGATCGCAACAAGCTGCG
>DASRDS010000418.1:0-7789 GCA_035652495.1 Gemmatimonadaceae bacterium | reverse complement strand
GTTGGTAGAATGCCAGCTTCCCAAGCTGGACGTCGCCGGTTCGAGTCCGGTCGCCCGCTTGCGCGAGACGCCGGGACCTTCGGGTTCCGGCGTCTTTTGACACTATGAGGCTTTGGCCGTTCTCTTGGGCCCGGGTGCGCCAGGCGGCGTTCAATCGCTGGCGCTACTGGCGCCAGCGGCGCGTCGCGGCGAGCGCCGCGTCAGTTGTGCGCCGCACGCCGCCCATTCCGGTCGCATCGGAGGCGGACGCGGAGATCCACATGCTGCTGTGTCATCGCCATGTGTCCATGGCGTTGCAGGGGCTCAAGAGTTTCTTTCGCTTCACGCCCGCCACGATCGCGCTCGTGGTGCACGACGATGGAACCCTCGATGCCGGCGATCGCTCGCTGCTCGAGCATCATCTGCCGGGCCTCCGGTGGATCGATGTGCCCGAATCGGCCGCGACGATGGACGTCGAGCTCGCGCGGTTGGGCCTCGAACGGTGCCGTGAATTTCGGCGGACCTACGTGTTGGCCCGGCGGGTGTTCGATTTCCCATTCTATTCCGCGGGCCGGGGGATGCTGCAGCTCGACGCCGATGTGATCTTCCTCCAACGGCCGACCGAGCTCCTCGATAGGCTCGCCTCGACCGACCCTCGGGCTCCGATGCGGTTCAATCTCGATGTCGATGATATGTATTGCTGGACCGACGAGGAGATCCGGACGGTGGTCGGCTTCGCGCCGACGCCCCGCGTCAATGGCGGGCTCATCGCCATGCGGTACACGGCCGCTATGCTGCCCGAGATGTGGGATCTCGTCGAGCGGTGTCTCAGCCTGCCGGTGCCGGCCAACACCGAATGGTGGCGCGACCAGACGCTGCTCGGGATGATCGGCGGTTGGCATGGCGCCGTCGCCCTGCCGCTCGAGTACAACGTCGGTGCGCGACTCCTGCGCCAGGGTCGCGAAGACCTCATTGCGCACCATAGCCTGTTTTGGGAGCGCCTCTACTTTCACCAGGTTTTTCTCCGTCGAGTCGCTCCCGCCCTGTTCTCACGGTGAGTCATCCGTCACGGGTGCATTTGCCCGCGCTGGACGGGCTGCGTGGGATCGCCATCCTGCTCGTGCTGCTGTTCCATGTTCCAGGATTCGAGGCGTGGTTCAAATTCGGGTGGATCGGCGTCGATCTCTTTTTTGTGTTGTCGGGGTTCCTGATCACGAGCGCGTTGCTGGATGGCGTCGATCGGCCTCGGCGCGCCCGCACGTTCTATGTGCGCCGTGCCTTGCGCATTCTGCCGCTGGGCTATGGGGCGATCGTGCTGGCATTGGTCGTCATGCCGTACCTCACCGATCCGCACGATCCCGGCTATCGGCACCTGGCCGCGAACCAGGTCTATTTGTGGACCTACACGGCCAACTGGCCTGTAGCGCGGGGGTGGGGCAACAACGGCTCATCGCTCTTCGTTCTAGACCATTTCTGGTCGCTGGCGGTTGAAGAGCAATTCTATCTCCTCTGGCCGTTGGTGATCTGGTGGACCTCCCGAGCAACGGCCCGCCGCGTTGCGTGGGCCGTCATCATCGGGGGCCCGGTCTGTCGTCTGGCGTTCGTGTTGGCCGGAGCGTATCCGACGATGCTGTATTTTTTCACGCCGTGCCGCCTCGACGGCCTGGCGGTCGGCTCCTTAGTCGCGCTCTCCTTTCGCGATCCGGCCGACACGGAGCGCGTCATACGGCGCGCCGGTGTCATTGCGGCGGTCGCGCTCGTGCTGTTGCTCGTGTGGACGAGGGGCAGTGTCGCCAATATGGACCCTCGCATCGCGGTCGTGGGCTATAGCTTCCTGGCATGGATGTTCGGCTGGCTGGTGACCGCCGCGGCGCTGCGTCCCGCCGCCCTCTGGAGGACGCCGGCGTTGGTCAGCTTAGGACGGTATAGCTACGGGCTCTACGTATTTCATCCGCTGGTGCAAGCCGTGGTGAAAGCGGACGGGAGCGCGTGGTACGGCGGTTTACGCAGCGGGTTGCTCGTGCTCGTGGCGTCCTACGTGGTCGCGTATCTCAGTTATCACGGATACGAGAAATGGTTCTTGCGGCTCAAAGACCGCTTGGCGCCACGATGAAGACGGACGTATACGATGCCGTGGTCATCGGCTCCGGGCCGAACGGGTTGTCGGCCGCCATCACGCTGGCGCGACGAGGGTTGTCGACGCTCGTGCTCGAGGCGGACGGCACGGCCGGTGGTGGCGCCCGGTCGGCGGCGCTGACCCTGCCAGGGTTCGTGCACGACATGTGCTCCGCCGTTCACCCGATGGCGCTCGCGTCGCCGTTCTTCAAGACACTGCCGCTGGCCGAGCATGGGCTGACGTGGATTACACCGGATGTGGCGTGCGCGCATCCGTTGGATCGCGACGATGTTGGTATCCTGACTCGGTCCGTTGCTGAGACGGCCGCGTTGCTTGGCACGGCCGATGGCCGAGCGTATCGATCGCTCATTGGCGGGATTGTCGATCGATGGGGGAAGCTGGAACAGGACATCCTCGCGCCGGTGGGCTTTCCGTCCGCGCCGTTGAGCTTTGCGTCGTTCGGCCTCCATGCGCTCATGCCAGCATCGACTTTGGCTCGCTGGCGGTTCAAATCGGAAAAAGCGCGGGCGTTGTTCGCCGGGATGGCGGGGCACTCCATCCTGCCGCTCGAGCAGCCTGGAAGTGCGGCGATCGGCTTGGTGTTGGCGGCGGTGGGCCACGTGTATGGCTGGCCGGTGCCGAAGGGCGGAGCCCAGGCCATCACGAACGCACTGGCGTCGTATCTCGTATCGCTCGGCGGCGAGATTCGCACGGGTGTGCGGGTGGAGTCGGTCGACGAGCTGCCGCGTTGTCGCGTGGCGTTGTTCGACACGTCACCGCGGGCACTCGCTCGTATTGCCGGCGCACGTTTGTCGTCGGCGCAACGCTCGGCGCTCGAACGCTTCCGCTATGGACCGGGAGTATTCAAGGTGGACTGGGCACTGGCCGGTCCGATCCCGTGGACGGCGAAGGGTTGCCGGTCCGCTGGCACCGTGCATGTAGGCGGGTTGTTGCCCGAGATCTCGGCGAGCGAGCGCATGGCGTGGACCGGCGAGCACTCCGAGCGCCCGTTCGTGCTCGTGACGCAGCCGAGCGTGATGGATCCGAGTCGTGCGCCTGCCAATCAACATACGGCGTGGGGCTATTGTCATGTGCCGGCCGGGTCGACCGTCGATATGACGCGACAGATCGAGGCACAGGTCGAACGCTTTGCGCCCGGCTTCCGCGAGTTGATCATGGCCCGCGCCGTGCGAGACCCGAGGATGTTCCAAGAGCACAACGCGAATCACGTTGGGGGAGACATCGGGGGCGGCGCCAACGACCTGAGGCAGGTCGTCTTGCGTCCATCCTGGCGACGGTACCGCAGCGGCGCGCGGCGGATCTATCTGTGTTCCGCTTCGACGCCGCCGGGCGGTGGCGTGCACGGCATGTGCGGCTATCATGCCGCCACGTGGGCGCTGCGCGATGAGTTCGACGCGTGAAGCGGCTGCCTCATCCCGACCGAAGCACAGTCATGGGATCGGCGCGACTCGCGCGATAGGCGGGCAGCAGGCACGCGATCAGGGAGACGGCGCTCATGATCAGCGCGGTCGCGGCGATCGTGCCCGCCGGCAGGGTGGGGACGCCGAAGAGGACGGCTCGCATTGCGCGGCTCGCACCCAGCGCACCAATGATGCCGAGCCCGAGGCCGACCGCCAGCAGCGAGAGGTCGAGCGAGAGGAAGTCGTTTCGGATTTGAGCGGGGCGCGCGCCGAGTGCCATGCGCAGGCCGATCTCGCGCCAGCGCTGGTGGACGGCGTAGCTGAGGACACCGTACGTGCCGATCGCGGCGAGTAGCAGCGCGACGGCGGCAAAGACGACGGCGAGGATGGCGGGTGATCGACGGTCGATCAGACTGTCGTCGATGCGCGACTGAAAGGAGCGAAGGTCGTCGATCGGGAGCGCCGGGTCGAGCGCGAGAACGACCTTTCGCACCGTGGACGCGAGAACGGCCGGCGCCAGGTTGGCGCGCAGCACCAGCGCGAAGGAACGATTCGCCCAGAGCCCGAATGGCAGGTAGACGGCACCGGTGCCGCGTTCCGCGAGGTCGGCGTGCTTCACGTTCGCGACAATGCCGACGATCGTGAACCCGTAAGTCGTGTCGAACTTCGCGTCGCCTGGATTCACCCGGTGACCCAAGGCGTCGCCACCCGGCCAGTACCGATCGGCGAACGCCTGATCCACGACGCACGCCCGGCCGGGGCCGTGGTTGTCGGCGTCCGTGAGCAGCCGTCCCCGCAGCAGGCGGATTCCCATGGTCTGCCAATAGTCGGCTGATACAGCCGCGAGCTCGTGAGCCTGAAGTTTCGCGTTCGCGTTGCCCGTGATGCCTTCCACCGCAACGATGCTCGCGTTGAATTTGACGAGGAACGGGAGCGCCGTGTTGATCGCGACATGACTCACGCCCGGGATGGTCCGCGTGGCCGTCACGAGGCGCTCGACAAAGGCCACCTCGGCGCTGGTGTCCCTATAGTCTTTCGACGGCAGCGTGATGCGACCCGTGAGAACCCCTGACGCGTTGAATCCGGTGGGCGTGTCAAGGACATGCTTGAGACTCACGCCGAGCAGGCCCGCGCTCGAGACGAGCATGAATGCCAGCGCGACCTGCGCGACGATGAACGCGTGTCGCACCCGCTGCGCGCCGCGACTCGTGATGCCACCGCGCGACTCGGCCGCGAGACCCGCGCCGACGTGAAGGCGCGACGTGAACCAGATATTCGGGGCCGCGAGCAGCCATCCAACGAGCATCGCGGCGACGAACGCCGCGGCGACGACACGTCCATCGATGGCGACGGAATCGCCCAATGGCAGGCGATCCACGCCGAGGGCAGGCACGAGCCCGGTCGCCAGCGTCGCCACCATGAGGCCGGCGACGCTTCCCGCGAGCGCCAGCACCGTCGTCTCCGCCAACGCATCGAGCGCCAGGTGCCGCCGGCTGGCGCCCAGCGCGAGTCGGACCGCGAACTCCTTGACCCGCCCACTGGTGCGGATCAAGAGCAAATTGGCGAGATTGACACCGCCGATGAGCAGCAAGCAGAGCACGCCGCATTGCAACAGCAGCAACATGGGTCGGACCGCACGCACGTAGTTGTCGTGGAGCGGCGTCACGATCGTATGGTAGCCGGTTGCTCGAGCGGTCTCGACCAGCGGATCGTCAGCGGCTTGCATGGCATCGAACGCGTTCATCTGCGCCTGGGCCGCGGCCACGGTTGCTCCCTGCGCGAGGCGGGCAATCATCGTCGGGCCGGTGGAGTGGCGAAGCCCTGGGTGGAGATCTTCACGCGCGTGCGGCAGCGGCCGATAAAATTGCGCGTGGCTCGACAGATAGTGAAAACCCGGCGGCAAGACGCCGACGACCATGACGGGCAGCCCATCGTTCAGAAACGTGCGGCCGATGACGGCGGGGTCGGCCCTGAAGTATGTACGCCAGAAACCATCGGTCAGGATCGCCACCTGGTCCGAACCGTATGCCATCTCCGCCTCGGTGAACGGCCGACCTTTGGCGAGCGGCACATCCAGCGTGGTAAAGAATTCCGGCGTGATCTGCGCATCCGCGACGCGGCTCGGCGAACCCGCGTCGCCGACGATGACGTCGGACTCCGTGTAGGCTGATACGGACGCGAAGGCCTTGATCGTGTGTCGGCGGTCGAAGTAGTTCAGGATCGATACGCCGGCCTGCTCGACGCCCGCGCCCGGATAGCTGTTGGACACGAGGACCAAGCGATTGGCCGACGGGAACGGGAGCGGGCGAAGGACGATGCCGTCGACGATAGCGAATATTGCCAGATTGGCGCCGAGGCAGATCGCGAGCGTGCCGAGGGCGGTGAGCGCGAACCCGGGGGTTTTGGCGAGACGTAGCGTCGCCAGTCTCAAAGTCGTGAGCATGAGCCCTGGGCTAGGGCAGAGGGTGTGCCGGGCCAGGTGAGACTGTAACCTCTTGCGCCTAGTACGCTTCACCTAGCGCCCCGACAGACGTCCTGTTCCGTTTGCGGGACTCGCGTCCCACGCGGTGACACACCGGGTCCGCGTCTACTTTTCGGGCTCATGTCAAGCGTGTTCATTTGCGCGTTCGGCACGTCCATGAGCTTCTATCTGCTCCTGTCGGTCGTGCCGCTCTACGTGGGCGGCCTTGGCGCCGGGTTCGCGACCGGCGCGCTCATGTTCGCGACGGTCGCCGCCGAGCTCGTGACGCCGGCGCTCCTCGCTCGATTCGGCTACCGTCGCGTGTTCGCCGCCGGGATGGTGCTCCTCGGCGTCCCCGCGCTCGCGCTCCCCGTCGCGCATAGCTTGGCCGCCGTGCTCGCGATCTGTGCCGTGCGCGGCGTGGGATTCGCGATTACGGTCGTCGTCTCAATCGCCGTTGTCGCCGTCGCCGTTCCCTCGGAGCGGCGGGGCGAAGGGCTCGGCCTCTATGGCATCGTCGTCAATGTTCCGGCGATCATCGGACTGCCACTTGGCGTGTGGCTCGCCACGAACGTGGGCTACACGCCGGTTTTTGTGGCGGGCGCCTGCGCGGCGCTCGCCGGTCTCGTCGTGGTGCCCGGACTCCCAACGCGCGCGCCCTCAGCTGATGCACCGATCGCGCTCGGCACGGCGGCCCGAAATCCGGCCCTCTTCCGCATCGCGATCATCTTTGCCGCGACGACCCTTGCGGCCGGGGCGGTCGCCACGTTTTTGGCGCTGGCGGTCGGACGCGGCGCCGCGCTCGCGCTGTTCGTCCAGGCCGCCGCGGCCACGCTCTCGAGGTGGTGGGCAGGCCGATTCGGCGACCGCCACGGACCCGCGCGACTTTTCCGACCATCAGTCCTTATCGCCGCGGTCGGCATCGCGGCGCTCGTTCTGATCAACAGGCCGGCCGCGGTACTGATTGGTATGCTCGTCTTCGGCATTGGATTCGGCGCGGCCCAGAACGCGAGCTTGGCGATGATGTACGATCGCGTGTCCGCATCGGGCTACGACACCATCAGTGCGCTCTGGAATCTCGCGTACGACGTCGGCTATGGCCTCGGTGGCGCCGGATTCGGGCTGCTCGCTCTGCGAGCGGGCTATCCGCTGGCCTTCGGCGCGACGGCCGTCCTCATCGCGCTCACGTTAGTCCGTACCGGACAGCTGAGTCCGGCCTACGATGTTGCGACCTGAGCAGCGAGTCTGCGTCGGGGCGGTCCAGTTTTCGCATTAGCTGAAGGTTCCTTCGCCGAGAGCGCCAGTGACGATACCTGATGAACGGGGTGAGGATAGTGCCGCGCTTCGCCAGGACGTTGAGGCGCTACACGGGGCGCTTCGAGAATTGAAGGAATCCGCCGACTTGGATGCAGAGCCGCTGCGGGCGCGGGTAGGATCCGTGGCCATGACCGCGCAGCACGTGGGCGTTCCGCCGGAGCGGCTGCTCGTGTTACTCAAAGGCGCGTTACGTGACGGGGTGCCCGAACAAATCGGCTGGTGGCAACGCCGGTTGCTCCAAGGTCGGGTCGTGCGGTGGGCGCTCGCCAGCTATTACGGGGAAGCCAACAACTGACACGCTGCAAGGCGCATGGGGGCCAATCGATTCATGTGGGCGCCTCTGGCAGGTTCCGTTTTACTTTTGTGTCATGGAGTTAGCGGACGGAGTCGAGCTGTACCGGTTGTTGGTGCAAAGCGTGCAGGATTATGCGATCTACGCTCTCGATCCGCGTGGCCGCATCGTTTCCTGGAACGAAGGCGCTCAGCGACTGAAGG
>DASRDS010000417.1:0-3343 GCA_035652495.1 Gemmatimonadaceae bacterium | reverse complement strand
GACGCGCGAGGAGTTGGACCATCAGCGGGCGATTTTGGAGCAGGTCGCGGACCAGGTGCTCACACCAATGGGCATCGAGATCCCGTTCCTCATCGGCACGATGATCGAGCTGCCGCGCGCCGCGCTGACGGCCGATCGGATCGCCGAGCGCGCCGAGTTTTTCTCGTTCGGCACGAACGATCTGACGCAGACAACGCTGGGCATGAGTCGCGACGATGCCGGCCGGTTCTTGCCGGCCTATCTCGATCGCGGCATCCTCGTCGACGATCCCTTCCAGGTGCTCGACGAAGAAGGCGTCGGCCGGCTGATCCGCTACGGCGTCAGCGAGGGTCGCCGCGTCCGGCCGACGCTCAAGGTCGGCATCTGCGGCGAGCACGGTGGCGAGCCACGGTCCGTCGCGTTCTGCCATCACCTCGGCCTCGACTACGTGTCGTGCTCTCCGTATCGTGTGCCCATTGCTCGCTTGGCCGCGGCGCACGCCGCGCTGAACAAGGTGGAGGAGCGACCGAGCTATCGGCGACGACTGGGAGACCGGTAAGGCGGCCCGACTTTGCGCCCTGCCCACGACTATCGTGCGCTCAGTGAGCACGGCGTCACGCGCACGAGCGTGCGAGCGCTCGCCGAGAAGATCTTCGGTTAGCTGGCGCGCCGATAAAACCGAAGCGGAGATGACCGCTCCCGCGCGATAATCCCCTTCGCCTCCAGATCGAGCTGGACGGTCTTAGCCCACCAGCTCGCGTTGGCATCGCGTGGGAAACGGTCTTCGCGCAAGTGCGTCCGGACCAATTCTTGGATCTGAGCGACCGTGAGACCGGGTGTGCCAGCCGGGAGGATCGCGAGGAAGGCGTTCCGCATGGCAACGTACATCCGCGCGTCGACCAGCGACACCCGGCCTGGGTGATTCACGTTCAGCACTTCAATCTTGTCGGGATGGTGCACGCGCGAGAGTAGCGTGCGGGCACGTCGCGAGGTAGATCCAAGTTGTGCCGTCGCGATGATACCGTGCGCGATCAGTCCGCGGCCATGGCGCGCGGACGCGGGGCGGCGCTCCGAATGGCGGTCGTCGTGGCCCAGTTCCCTGTCGTCGTGGCACCCACGACCTGGCGGAGCGCTTCCGCCATGTTGGAGACCTCGTGGATCTCGCGCGTGATCTCGGCGAGCGTCGCCGTCTGCTCCTCGGCGAGCGCGGACACCTCTTCGCTGGTCGCGGCGCTTTCCTGGGCGATCGCGGCGACGCCGGCGATGGCGGTATCGAGGAGCGCCACCCCGGCGGAGACGGCTTCGGCCGCCGTCTTGATCGCCGTGATTTGCGTGCTCAGATGCGTGACCGCCGTCGAGATATTGCGGAATGCTTCGTCACTCTCGCGCACGGCGTCCGCGCCAGCCTGCGTTTCGGCGTCGACATCGCTCATGAGCGCGACCGCGCTTCCGGTGCGACGTTTCGTCTCGCCGACGATTTCGCCGATGTTTTCGGACGATTTGCGCACCTCGTCGGCGAGCGACCGGATCTCGTTCGCGACGACGGCGAACCCGCGGCCCGCGTCACCGGCCCGCGCGGCCTCGATCGCCGCATTGAGCGCCAGCAAGTTCGTCTGCGACGCGATGCGTTTGATCATCGCGACGATCGACTGAATTTGCTCGGCCTGGGCTTCGAGGTCGACCATGACGCCTTTCGCGCGCCCGACGGTGTCGCGGACGCCGCTGGTCACGTTCAAGCTATGGGCGATGAGACGATGCCCGTCGGCCGCCATGGCGTCAGTCGCGCCCGCCTCGAGCAGGGCGCGTCCCACTTCGTCCTGAATCGCGCGCACGTGCGAGAGGGCCTGATGCGCCTGCTTCGTCGCCTCTTCGACCCGAGCGGCCGACTCGGCGGCACCGTGCGACACTTCGCCGATGGAGCTCGCGACCTGCTGCGTGGCGACCGAAGCCGCGCTCGCGGCGGCATCGACTTGCTTACTGGACGCGGTGAGCTGCTCGGTCGAGATGACGATCCGCTCGTTGAGCTGTTCCAGCTGGGCGGCCATGTCGTTGAACGCTTTGCCGACATGCCCAATTTCGCTGTCGTCGAGCACCGGCACGCGTGAGTCGAGCTGACCGGCGGCGAGCGCGATCGCGGCCGAGCGGATCGACTGTAGGGGGCCCATCAGATAACGCACGAGCAGGAACACACCGACGCAAATCAACAGAACGACGATCATGCCGACGCTGTCGGTGACGACGGCGACGGCGGCCGACGCGTGGTGGGCCTGCGCCAGATACGGCGCGATCGGCACGCCGGCGTAGAAAATTCCGATCACCTGTCCGTCGGCATCAAGAATCGGCTCATATCGCGTCATCCGATCTTCACCCGCGACCATCGCCCGCCCGGAGAACGTCGTCCCGGTCGCGAACGCCGCCCCAGCCCCCACAGACTTTCCAGTCTGGGTCGAGCGAGTGGGCATCACGGTGAGCAGCTGGATCTGCCGCACGCCATTCGCGTCGAGACGCGACACCGTAGTCGCTTCCCGCAGTGCGCGCCCCATAGGCGCCGCGCCAACAGTCGGGTCAGCCGAGGCCTCCGCCGGCGGCGGAATGCGCTGCGAGATGGTGAACTCAACCCCGGTCAGGCTATCGATCGACATCAGCGTATTCTCGATGTCGTGATCGCCCATGATCTTCGTCGTACCCTTATACAGATACCCGGCCAGCCGCTCCGAGGTCTTGTACTCGCCTTTCGTCCCGTTGCCGTTATAAAACTCGATCGGCGGATCCGTGGGACGGGCTGGCACAATATGCCAGGGCCCCGGCACCTGCGTATCAAACAGCGCCCGTGCAATCCTGACGTCATTGCCGAGCAACCCGTCGGCGTTAGCGAGATCGTGCTCCAGGAACCGCGAATCGGTCTCGTGCCACGCAAACCCGCCCGCCAGCCCGACGCCGAGAATCGCGGCGAGCGTCACGGCGAGCGAGAGTTTGGCGGCGATACCCCAGCGTTTCACGTCTCAGAGACGAGACACAGCGTAAAAACGAAACGAGCCGGCTCGTGGAGTTGGTAGGAATTTCCGGCCGCTGAGTAGCCGCGATTCACGCGACTTGATGGCGGCTCGCGAGCCGAAGCTCGGACCGTGGCCGTTCGCAGGTGCATTTCCAACGACTTCTTTAGAACCGTCGGTCACTCGCCGCGCCTGAGCGGAAATGAGCCAACCCAAAGGAATGCAGCGACGCAAAGCGGAGCGCCGAGCCTTCAAGGCAAAAGAGGCACCCCTTGGGGTGCCTCTTTTGACGATGGAGGCGCGGGGTACTGCCCCCCGGTCCATGCCGCCGATCTATCAGCGCGTCTACGTGCGTATCTCGCTACTTAAAG
>DASRDS010000416.1:0-1089 GCA_035652495.1 Gemmatimonadaceae bacterium | reverse complement strand
AGATCATGGTAGGCCGCGGGGGGTCCAAACACCCCCTGATCGTTGTCGCATTTCCCGAAATGCACGCGCCACACATACTTCTGCGACGGGTCGCCGCGATGCATCGCGATGCGCACGCGAATCGTGTGGTTGTCGGAGCTGCCCGGCGCCATCCACGCGATGCCGTGCGGTCCGCTCGTGTCGCCCCGGTCGGCCGTCGTGTCCGAGGGCTCCCACAGCGTCGCGTTCCAGCGCGTCGCCGCCGGCGGGTCGGGCTGGGGCGCGACGGCATGCGCGGCACGGCGCATGACGCCGCACGCGGCGGCGAGCGCCACGAGCATCACAACGAGAAGAGAACGAAAGCAATACGACACGGGAGTCCAATATTACACCGAAGCGCACATTTGATCGCGCCTATTTCGACCGATGGTATAGGCACCCCGTATCCCGCGTAAAATCGCCCGCCGAGCTCGAGCGGGAAGTCCGGTTCGTGCTGCACGCCGCCGAGCACATCTTGGGTCGAACGCTCCGCTCAGTTTTAGACGTGGGCTGCGGCGAAGGCAATTGGCGGCCGCACCTCAAGACGCTTCGGCCACGACTTCGCTACATTGGCGTTGATCCGAGCGAATACGCCGTCCGCCGATGGGGCAAACGGCGGAATATCCAGCTTGGATCCGTGGATAATCTCGGCGTCGAAGGAGAATTCGATCTGGTTCTCTGCTGTGGCGTGCTCAACTATCTCGAAGCCCCTACTCTAGTGAAAGGCCTCCAAGAAATGGCTCGTCGGGTGGGAGGCGTCGCGTACTTGGATATGTACACGGCACGCGATGCCGTGACGGGAGACACGCGAGGCGCGAAGCGCCGAAGCGCATCATGGTATCGCGCCACAATCAAAAAGGCGGGACTAACACCCTGTGGGATGCACCTCTACGCCAGCCGCGCTACGGCCGATCAGCTGGTGTCGCTGGAGCGCTTTCCGGACGGAGCGACGCACCGACGATAGCGGTGCTCCATGCGAGGATCACCGCGAAGAGCACGGTCACGACAACGAGGACCACCGCTGGCAGATGCATGGTCTCACCGAGCGTGCGGGCCAGCCGGCCGATGGGT
>DASRDS010000415.1:0-10670 GCA_035652495.1 Gemmatimonadaceae bacterium | reverse complement strand
TGACCTGCACTCGAAAAGTCGTCACCAAAGCCTCGAGAGAAGCCCAACATACAGCGCCGCCGCCGTGAGGTCCGCCGTCGTGCCCGGGTTGAGACCGTCGGCCCTCAGCTGCCGGTCGAAGACTACGCGATCCTCGGGCCCCGCGCCCAGCACCCGCTTCGCGTCGCGGCTCACTCGCTCGGCGACCTCTCGCCCGTGACGCCGGGCGATATGGGTGTCAGGGATCTCGCTCAGCAATGTCAGATACGTCCTGACCGTCGCCTCTTCCCAGCCATACTGAATCGTGTCCACCAACGTCGGCGCGCCGATCTCGAACGTGATCCGATAATCCGTCACGTACTCCGACGCGATCGTATCCCGGTCAGCCGCCAACCGCATCGCCTCGGTCAGGGTCACCGTCGGCTCGACCGCCACGTCTTCTTGGGCTGCCGTGCCAAGGCCCCCCGGCCGCGCCAGTCTGATGGCCGCGTAGACCTCGCGCGCGTCGTCGAGTGTGGTATTCTCGAGGACGTAATGCAGGGAACGATGCAGTCGCGCCGCGCGGACCAGCGGCGCCAACAGCAGTACGATGCCAAGGTTCGTGTTCGAACGAGTCCACTGGCTGGTCGCGCGGATTGCCGTGTGGATCATCTCGCCGAGCGGCAGGTCCGCTGTGAAGGCCGGTCCGATGGCGACGGCGCTCGCCAGAAAGTCTTCGTAGCGCGCGTCGGGAAAGTGCTTTCCGGGTGAAACATTGCCCGGCTTCGGGGCACTGGCCTCGAGCAGGCAGGCGAGCTGGGCGGTGCCGGCGATAAAATCGTTAGTCACACGCTGAGCGCGTAATCCACAATGCCCCCAGCCACATCGAGCCCGGTCGCATCATGCAACCCACGCCAGCCAGGTATCCCGTTGACCTCGAGCGCGTAGAGCTTTCCGTCGTTGCCGGGTAGCAAATCCACGCCGGCGTAGCCAGAATCCACGGCTGCCGCCGCACGGAGCGCCATGTCGGTCTGCTCCGCCGTGAGCGTCAATGGCTTCGCGGCGCCTCCTCGCGAGACGTTCGTGCGCCATGTTGGTGATGATCGTTCGATCGCGCCAAAGACCTTCCCACCAATCACGAAGGCACGTATGTCGCGCCCGTCGTGATCGATGTAGCGCTGCAGATAAAAAATGCCGCGAACCTGCTCGATGGCTCGTAAAACTCGCCACGCCGTATCCTCGTCACTCACGCGAACCAGCCCGAGCCCCATAGACCCGAACAAAGGCTTGACGATCACATCGCGCAAATGTCGATAGGCAGCCATGGCATCGTCGAGCCGTTCACAGACGATGGTCTCGGGCGTCGTAAGCCCGGCCTCATGCAACAACGCCGACGTATAAAACTTGTCGACCGTCCGCTCAATCGTCCGTGGCGAGTTGATGACCCGAACGCCGACGTCCTCCAACCAATGGAGCGCGTCGACGCGATAGATAATCTGCTCGAGCGACCCGTTCGGAATAATGCGGGCGAGCACAATGTCGCCAGGGTGCACCGACGGATCCAAGCGAGCGGGCCCCAGTCGGCTGACGAGTCCTTCGTACGGCGCGATGCGCGCCCGCACCCCGCGCGCCCGCAGCGCGCGGCAGAGCTGATCGGTATGCCAGCCCTGCCGCGAGGCGAGGATCGTGACTATGGTGTCTCCTCTCCCCTGAGCGCGGTATACCCGCCGCTCGCGAAATTCGGGATGTCGTCGGCGACAGCCTTGAACCCGGCCGTCGATGTCCCTTTTTTAAGGGCGTCCATCGACTCAAACGTCAGCTCGGCCTTCCGATAGAACGCACTGTTCGCCGAGAACTTGACGAGCACGCCATTCGTGAAGCCGATCTCTTTCGCATGCTTGTCCAGCAGGGGCAGATGCGTCTCCGCATAGTACTTCTCGAATGCCGCCGGATCCTTCGGCGCGTTGTACAGCACAACGAGATGGGCCGCACTCATACTTAAGTCTCCAAGAGAGATGCGCGCAGGACCTCGGGATTGAGGCGCCCGCCGTGGAAAGTCCGCCCCGTGCTCGTGCTCGTCAACCACACCTCGGCGGGACTGAACAGAAGCGGATCGATCTTGTAGAAATCGCCTTTGTAGCGATTAAAAATGTCGACGAATGGCGTCCCATAATCGGCCGACGCCGACGCGGGCAACTTCGAGGTCAGCGGCTCGAGCTCCGCGTCCGTCGCGTCGATCAGGAACCGCGCCTGCCCGCCATACAGTATGCAGTCGTTGGTCCGGCCGATGGCCTTGAGATCGTTCGTCGCCTGCGGCGGGACGGGCGCCGAGCCCGAGGCATGCACAACGCGCGTGACGTCGAACCCGAGTGCGTCGAGCTTGTGCAGCCCGGTCTCGATCACGCGCGCGACGATCTGCACGCACCCGGCGGTGCTCGCCGTCGGCGCCACCACGAACGTGAGCTGCGCGGGCTTCATATGCGCGCGCTCGGCCACCCACGCCGCGACCGCGTCCGTCGGGTGTGCTCGCGTCTCGAGCACGAGCACCCCGTCCGATGCGGTCTCCTCGTACTTGAGCTTCGCGAACAAGTCCTTTTCGACCCGCGCATGCGACCGCAGCGGCCCCGATCCCATCGCGAAGAACTTGTCGACCTGAATCGCCCAGCCGGCGTACTGCGACGCCATGCAGGCAACCGCGGGGTGGTCGGTCCAGACCTCGACCCCGAAATAATTCTCCTCACCGACGCGAATAGTCTCGTAGCTGATATGCCCGAGCCCACCCATACAGATCTCGGCCATCGCCAGCCCGGCCGCATACCCGCCGAGCACATCGATGCCGAGGTCGATGATCCGCGCGCCGCCGGGCAGCGTGGTCGTGGCGATTCGGAGCTCGTCGGCTCGTGTCTCGACGTCGTCGGCGATCGCCAGTGCGTTGGCGTTCAGTCTCAGGTCGTCCACTCGAGAATCTCCCCTTTGCCGACGTCGGCCACGTCTCCCGTCCAGCGTCGATACGGGCCGGTCGCGAACCGGGCAGGCGTCGTGAATCCACGCTCGCGCTGGAGATAACGCAGCAGCACCGGTATGTACGGCGGGTGATACGTACACGCGTACCGGTACGTCACCGGGATCTCGACGCCTCCCAGCGCGATCACGGACCCGCGCTTGGACCAGAGCCCCGCGCCCGGCGCGATTTTCCCGGCGACGAGAATCGTCCCGGCAATCATCGCGTGCGCCGCGCCCGGGCCGGCATCTCTTCCGATGACCACGAGTCCTCTACGTACGCGGCGCGCCGCATCCTTGCCGACGTTGCCGGTGACGATGATCTCGCCGCCGGTCATCCCGCGCGATGCGCCAGGCACCGGGCCGCCGAGTCGGTCGCCGGCCGATCCGTTGATCCGCAGCAGTCCGCCCGACATCGCTACGCCCGCGTTGTCTCCCACATCACCATCAATGGTGAGTGTGCCATGGCTCATGCCCGTGCCCAGGCCATCGACCCGGCTGAGGTCACCTTCGATCCGTACGTCATCGCTGCGTTCTCCAGCAATCTGAAACACGTCTCCTAAGGAGATACGCTGTCCACGGATCCAGCAGGACAATTTGCCAATATCTGGCGACGCGAGCGTCACGAGCGCATTGGGTGTGATCGCGGAGGCATCGATGCGGTCGCTGGTGTCGCGTCGCAGCGTAAGCGAGACGCTCATGCGAGGATCTTCCGCAGATAGAAATGGTGGGGCCCAAGCTTCCCGCCATAGTTCCCAGCGGTGATCCTGGCCACGCCTGGGATACACGCCGCTGGAATCCCAACCTTCATCGCGCGACTAATGCTGTCGAAATCCAACCCGTCGAGCACGATCTCCATGACGCTGTTCACACCCTCGGGAAGATCAGTCGCCGTGATTTCCCGAAGCGTCGGTGAAAATGCGTCGTTCGTTGATGCTAAAAGACTCTTGTAGCGCTTCGACCCGACTTTGCTGCCGCTGCGCACAATGCCACCTGGAAATGGCAGAATGACACCAGCAATTCCCGTCATGGCCTTCACGGCTGCCTCGGCTGCCTTCAACGCCGTCGCGGCACTGTCCGCGAGCATAAGAAAGTTGCCGCCGCCTACAGCGGAGACTTTGCCGAGCGTCTCCTGCACCAGCGCCTCACCCTCCATGACCGGCACACGCCAGTAGCGTATCCCGCCGATGACCTTACTGGCCTGAAACCCATCGCCGAAGATGCGCAGAGCCTTCCCGACGGGCATTCGGTCCGTCGACGCGGGCAACCCGTCGAACACGGCCGTCGTCGGACACGTCAACACGGTCTGGCCGAGGCGCTCGATGAGCCGCGCCTGGAGCCCGGCCGAGTCGGGCGTGAAGACCAGCACGCTGATACCAGGCCGTCCGTCCGGCGTATCGTCCGCCGGGATCTCGCGCTCGATCCCGGCTTCGACCTTGCACCCGATGACGGACGTCGCGAACCCGGTCATGACGGTCGCCGCCACCCGCGCCCAATGCGCGCTCACGGCGGTGATGATCACGCGCGCGCCGCGCATGGGGAACGCCTCGGCGAACGTGTCCTCGATCTCGACGCCGTTGATGACCAGGTCGTCGCTCATAGGGTCACCGCGTAGTTGTCGAACGCGATCGAGACGTTCTCGTCGAAGTACTTCCTGATATCGCGCTCGACCCCATGGTCATAGCCGGGCGTCACGAAATGCCGCCGTCCCTCTGGCGCGCGCCGCAGCTGCCCCTCTTCGACCACGAGCGTCCCCGTTTTGATCACATAGCGCGGCGTCGCGAACATCTCGGCCACGTTGCTCGATCGCGCATACACCGTCACATCGGCCTCGGCTCCTATGCCGAGATGCCCTTTATCGCGCAACCCCAATAACCTGGCTGGACCGGCGCGAGTGATAATCGCGATCTCACTCAGCGTATACTCGCGAGAGAGCCCATCGGCCAATGCGCTCCCCTTGAGGTGCTTCTGATTGATCTTCTTGAGCCGATCATCGCGATAGGTCCGATCCATGAGCAGCCGGATCAACTCCGGGTAGCTCATAAACGATCCACCGTTGGGATGATCGGTCGATAGCACTAATCTCCACGGATCGGGTGAGAGCAGAAATAACTCCAACCCCACGACCCACTGCAGCGCCGCGACGGCCGCTGTGTCGCGATAGGTGTACGGCACAATGCCGCACCCCGTCTCGAGCTCAATGTCGAGATTGACCCACTTGCGCCCAGTCGACATGTGCAGCAAATACTCGACCGCGCCATCCGCCGTTAGTGTAGTCGCAGGGCCGAACATAACCTGGCCAACGTCACCACTAACCTCGGGATGCGCGGCGAAGTATTCGGCGATCTGCTTCGCGGCCGAGGCCCAGGGTTTGGCGTAACTCTGGAATTGCAGATGCGTGAAATGCGCCCGCCGCCCGCCAGTCGCGCGCATGCTTTCCAGCGTGATCTCGATGTTGCCGGGCAACCCGAGATTATTGCAGTGAATGTGCACGGGATGCGGCAGCCCGAGCGCGTTTCCCGCTTCCGTCAGCGTCTCCAGTATCGCGCGCGGCGTGACGTTTGCCGCGCCGACGGGATCGTCGAGCGACTTGATCTCCCGCACATTGCGCTTCCACAGCTCGACGCCCCCGGCGTTCACGACCTTGATCGCGTACGCCTTGGTCGCGTTGAGCAGCCACGCGACATACTCCCGCGCCCGCTCCTTCTCCCCGGCCGCAATCTGCCGCAGCAAATATTCGTCGTTGCCGAGCAACGCGAAAAACCCGCCGTCGACGATCGGCGTATCGTCGAACTGCGCGTGCGTCGACCGTGCGGTGATCGGCGCAACCGCCGCGTCGAACACCGTCGTGTAGCCGAGTCCCGCGTAGCGATACCCGGTCGTAAACGTGCTCGGCACCGTGCCACCGGATCCCGAGCGCGGGATCACATCGCCCGGCTCGAGCTTGGGCGCGAGCACCGGATCGGCCGCGTGCTCCTCCGGCAGCACCATGCGCGCCAGATTCACACTCGACGCCGCCACGTGCGCGTGGATGTCGATGCCGCCCGGCATGACGACCATCCCGCGCGCATCGATCTTGGGCGCATCCGCCGGCACCTCGGCCGCGGCCACGACACGGCCGTCGCGCACGCCGATCTCGCGCACCTCGCCGTCGACACCGTTCGCCGGGTCATACACGGCGCCGCCCACGATGCGGAAGCTGGTCATGGCCGCCGCACCAATTGTACTAACTGCCTGATGATCCCCACACTATCCGGAGCTGCTCCGGGTAGCGATGGCCTCAAGGGCACCGGAATATCGTCGGTGCGAACCGCTGTGCCGCCTTCATGAATGCCGGCGACGCCAGTATCAATGGCGACAATGGCTGACCCTTCGCTCGCGCGGGGCCCGATAACGATGGCTGGGTCAATTTGCGTCGGCACGCTCGCGCGCGACCCGACAACCAAAGTGATATCGGCATCGTGCGCGTCATACGGTGCGTAGCGGGGCGCACCATGGGCAAAGTCGATGGCTTTTGGATATCCGGTTTGCCAGGTCAAAACCGACTCGGCCCCGATCCTATTGCCGCCGCCGCGCAAGATGATCAACGCGGCACGAGTGGGACCGTTGAGTGCCTCGGTCAACGCCAACAGCGCCTCGACGTGCTCCGGTCGCTCTTCGCCATCGACCACGATCGCGACATACTTGCCCTTCACGAGTCGCTCGGCCAACGGCGTCGTCCCGTGGCCAAGCACCGCCGCGCGCGTCAACGCCGCTGCTTCAGCACTGAGATCAACGGCCACGAACTGTAACCCTTCACGGTCAGGCAAATACCGCGACCGTAGGCGGGGATACGCGTGATCGGGATCCAGGCCCCAGAACACGACGATGTCAGCCCGATGGCGAATCTCACCTAGCGTCGCGCCGCATCGTCCGCGCTCTTGCACGGCGAGCACAATGGCGTTTGGCGTCACGGTGTCGATCCGTGCGCCGAGCACATCGGCTAAGGCGCACGCTTCGCGTTGCGCATTGGTCGATAGCTCCGGCGCTAAATACACTAGGGGGCGCTTGGCATTCTTGAGCACCAGTGCCGCTTCAGCGAGTGCGGTCGGGACCGTGACGCCCTCACCGCGAATCAGCGCGAGTGTCGGTACCTGCCCCTGGCCAAACCATCGTACGCCAAGTTCGCACGCGTTCGCGGCCTCAAATATTCGCCCATCGCGAACGGTGACTTGGATGTCATCGCAGGCCAACCCACACCCGAGGCACGTGTTCATGCCGCCATCTCCGCCGTACTCGACGTACGCCGCCGCAGCGCGGCTTCACACTCGACCACGGTCCGCGCCTCGGCGAACACGGTGCAGATAGGCCGTCCGGCCTTGATCCGTGACCCAGGCATGGGGATATCCCGCACGGAGCTATCCGCGAGCCAGGATGTCGTGTCGCCGACGATCGTGTTGGTCTTCGCGTACACGATGGCTTTCCCGATCGTGATGCGCCGCGGCTCAGGCGCGAAACTCGGCAGCTTCCCCGTGCACGCATCAGCGTGAGTCCGCGCGATCGAGATCCCATACTGCCGCTCAGCCAACTCCATGGCCGCCGTATATCGAGGATTGACCTCGATCGGAATCGTCTGCCCGTTGTTATTGACGATGAAGTCGATCCCATTCACGCCAACGAGCCCGAACTCGCGCGTGACGGTCTCCGCGATGGTCACGGCCTCGTCGATCGGCGGTACGAGGATATTGCCGAGGTATCGGAAATCGGGTGCGATGAGCTGGCGCGTGAACGCCAATGGACACACGGTGCGCCCGTTCGCCGCGAACACGATCGAGCCGGGCCACCCCGACACGCGCTCCTGCAACACGCTGTTTCGCGGGATCGCCATACCCGGATGCCACTCGGTGATGGCGTGGCCACCACCGGATCGCCGCGGCTTGATCAGCCACCGGCCACCATCCGTCGGCACCGAGTATCGAACCTGCGGCGCGCTCGGCAGGACGCGCGCGAGCACGAACGGATCGCGGACGCGGCGCAGCACGTCGGGCGGGTTGCCGAGGAGGATGCGGTCCTCGATGAGCGCCGCGAGCTCGCGCGGATGGTTCTCGAAGTTCGACGTGTACGCGCAGGCGGCGGTCTGGATGCACTGCGCACGCAATCGCACGGCGTTGGCTGAGTAGGCGCCGGCCAGTGGATAAAAAGTCGCGACAGCGCGAAGGTCCAGATCGCCGAACGCATCGACGGCGGACACGGTGAATCCCGCCGCCGCGGCGGACTCCGCGAAGGCGCGAACGCTGACGCCCGTGAGCAGGAGACTCGTCATGCGACGAGCCCCAGGCGCCGTCGCGCCGCCTCGGGTGGGATCACCCTGAGATAGTCGAGCACTGACCCGCGCGCGTCGCGGAGGCCGAGCGTGTCGATCAGGCCACGGGCGTGGCCGCCGCTGAGGCCATTCGCGATGAGCGCCGCACCCTGCGCCGCGTGCTTCGCGGTTTGCGCGAATCCCTCGAGGACGTGCACCGGCCGACTCAGTCGCGCTCCGAACGCCTCGGCGAACTCGAGTGCGTGTCGACCCGAGAGCACGATCTCGAACGGATCCGGCACGGAGACCCGCAATGCCGCAATGGCTTTGAGGCCGCTTTCGAGGTAGGCGATGTCGTCATCGGTTCCGCCATCGAACAGCATGGCTTTCGTCACGTGATCCGCGAGATACGCCACCTCGCCATCCCACGCACCGGATCCCTGTCGGCCGATGGGTCCCGACGTGCCGCCAAGCCCGTCGATGATGCGCCCGCGATCGACCGCGACCGCGGCAGTGAACGCGCCGCCCAGTTCCAACAGAATCAACGACACGTCGCCAGGCGAGCAGCGACGGCGTCGTCGTTGCTCATCGATCGCCAAGGCGACCGCGCACACTTTGTCAGCGGTCCCCATATCGACGCGATTGTGCTTGCGATACGCGGGCACCGACGGCAGGTGAACGACGCCCGGCGTGAAAACGACCGGCAAACGAGACGACGCCAGTGCGCGGATGAGCGAGGAGAGACCGCCGAGTCCCCCGCTATCGTTTTCGCCGGCCCCGGTGAGGACGGCGAGCCGCACGTCGTCCTCGGTCAGCTCGAGCCCGGGCACGAGCGGCAACCCATAGCCCGACGGCCCGACGACGAGATCGACCGGCGCGACCTCGTACAGGATCTTCAAAAACGCGGAGGGATCCGCGAGTGCCGCGGCCGTCTCGATCGACTGGTCGAGGAAGACGTCATCGCCGGCCAGTCCGCAGACGTCGATATTGACCGTCCCCGGGTCGATGCCGATGACCCGGGGCGCGCCGTTATCCAATCGACTGCGCGAGGTCATAGATCGCCTCGGCGTCGAGGACGGCATCACTCGTCTCGAACAGCCGCGCGATACAGCGCTTGTGGATCTTGGTCTTGAGTCCCCCCACGCCGATCGCTCCAAATACGGTCACGCCGTCGCGGACTTTGCCATCGTCGTTCGTCTCGACGCCTTCGATGCCGAGGGGCGGCACGGCGTTCAAGTCGACGGCGACCTGAATGCCGTGGTTCGCCCAGGCCGCGTGCGGAATCATCTGCACGCCGGCGGGTCCACAGTTGAGCAGGATCTGCGCGCCTTCGATGATCTCGGCGGCCTGACCGGGCTCAGAGAGCTGCTTGCACGTGACCTTGCCGCCGAACCGCGCGATGATGTTGCGTGTCGCACGCTCGCCATCCGGGCCGCGCCGCGATGTGATCAGCACGTCGGCGCCGGCTTTCGCGAGGAGGCCGGCCGAGCGAGTGCCGACGGGACCGGTGCCGGCGGTGACGACGGCGCGTTTGCCGCGGACGTCGCCGATCGTCTTCACGATCTTGCGGACGGCCGCGACCGCGGTTGTGTTCGATCCGTTCGAGTCGAGCATCATCGACACACGGAACGGTCCAAACAGCGTTTCTTGCGCGGCCACGAGAATGGCCTCGCCGACGTTGATATCGGCGCCGCCGATGAACACGGCCGAGTTCACGAGGTCTTTGGGACCTCGCGTGAAGATCAGGCCATAGATCAGGTCACGCGCGTCGGGCGGCGTGATGCTGCCGTAGCTCATGATCTCGTCCGCACCGCCGTCGTACGCGACGACACGGTCGAACACGCTCGGCAGCCGGTTGCTGTCGAGCTGCAAAAGCAGTTTTCGCATGGGGATGAACTCGCTCTAGGGATGCCGCAGCTGGGGAGCTTGGCGAATGCCGAAGCTCCCAGCGCTTTCTATGCCCGGGAGCGCGCTAATGCCCTGACGAGTCTGCTCCGCCCGCGAACGGGTGCTTGGCGGTCCGAGCGCCACTGATGACGGCGTCCATCGACGGCTGCTTCTTGAGTGCCCGTTCGATCGACTCCTTCGTCGCGCGGTAGTTGTAGTCGAAGATTTTCTTGTCATCGGCGGCATCCCAGTGGATGAACACACCGACGGTTATGCAGTAGTCGTCGACTTTGTTCCGCGGGATGACGCCGCTCGAGACGGAGTCGACGACCGCGCGTGCCACGGCGGCCTGCGCCGGGCCGAACATTTGCACGGCCTGCTTCGCGCCCTTGATCGTCACCTTGTTGTAAAGAATCGTATTCGGCTTGCAGGGCATGTTGGGCGCAACCACCGCCAGGAGGGTCGTGAACCCGTCCTTGTTGTTGGTCAGCGCATTGCAGAATGCAGTTTCCGCGGCACTGCCGCGCGGACCGAGGATCAGATC
>DASRDS010000414.1:0-2043 GCA_035652495.1 Gemmatimonadaceae bacterium | reverse complement strand
CTTGAGGACAGTCAGGTCGCCGAGTCCGCGGCCGACGAGGGCGCGACCGATCGGTGACGACATGGAAACATGGCCGTCTTCGAGCTCGACGGAGTCGCCGAAGACGAGGTTGTAGACCTCGCACGATTTCGTGGCCTGATCCTCGACTTTGACGCGCGAGCCCAGACCGACTTTGTCGACCGGGATCTGCGCGACATCGATCTGGGAGAGCTTGCTGAGCCGCTGGCGCAGCTGGCCCAGTCGGGCCTGCACGAATTGCTGCCGCTCGAGGGCAGCCTTGTACTCGCTGTTCTCGCGGAGATCGCCCAGTTCGACGGCTTTTCGGATTTCGTTGGGGAGAGTGACGTTCAGCTCGTGTTGCAGCCGTTCGACTTCTTCGCCCAGCTTGGCTTTCAGCGCTTCAATCATAAGAAATTAAAAAAACATACCGTGCGACAATCAGCTATCGCAAATTGAATCCCCTGCAGGAAATACAAATGTTCCCTGTGACGATCTCAGCGGGTTTCGCGTCGTTCGACGAGAGCCTGAAGAGGAGCGTTTTCAGTGAGATGGATCACAGCGGTGGCCGTCGCGAGCGCGGCGGTGTTGCTCGCGGCATGCGAAGGGGATGGGAGTGGGAACGGCGCCTCGGTCGGTCCGCAGTGTACCGTGCTGCAGGGCTCTCAGAATACCAATAACTGGTCGAACTGCCAGAACTTTCTGGGTGGCGGTGGTGGTGGCGGCGGCGGTGGTGGCGGCGCCCCCCCTGGTGCCGCGCCCGCGGCGCTCTATCGCCTGGTGAGCGTCAACAATAATGCGCTTCCATACACCTTCGGCGGCGCCGAAGACAGCGTGGTGACGACGGACTCGACGCGCGTCATCAACTTCCTGCTCGACAGCTCGTACATCTCGCTCAACACCGATAGCACGGCGGTCGAGATCGACTACATGACGATGCGCGACGAGCGATTCTCGGTGACGGTTCACCCGCCCGCGAACTTCAACCTGACCCCCTTCCACGTCGCCGATACCTCGACGGGTACGTGGAGCGACTCGACCGGCCAGCCGGTCATCTTGTTGCTGACCGGGAAAGTCAGCAACATCGGCTATCAGTACAGCGGCGATACGTTGTCGGCGAACTACGCCTACAACGTCACCGACAGCGTCGGCACGATGGTCTCCGGTATCGGCGTCTTCAAATACCAGAACATCGGGAAGTCGTTCTCGAACCGCGTCGCGCAGCACCACGGTGGATCATGGTCGGCGGCTGCCGCGTCGCCCATTCTCCATGCGCGCCCCAGCCGCCCGGGTCTGGGCCTCGTGGGCGGCGACGACCGCCGCGGCCGCCTCGTCTGGGTCATCCGTCAGTAGCATCAGATCGAGATCGCCCGGCGAGATCTTCTTCTCGATCAGCACCCGGGCCTGCAGCCAGCGCAGCAGGCCCGCCCAGTACCGGCGGCCGAAGAGGATCACGGGGAACTGGTAGATCTTCCCCGTCTGAATCAGCGTCAACGCCTCGAACAGCTCGTCGAGCGTTCCGAACCCACCCGGGAAGATGATGAACGCGACCGAGTACTTGATGAACATCGTCTTCCGCACGAAGAAGTAGCGGAAGTTGATGAGCGTATCGACGTACGGGTTCGCGCCCTGCTCGAACGGCAGCTCGATGTTGCACCCGACCGAGTGTCCCCCGCCCTCGCGGCATCCCTTGTTCGCCGCTTCCATGATGCCGGGACCCGCGCCCGTGATGATCGAGAACCCCGAGCGCGCGAGCAGTTTCGCGGTCTCCTGGGCCGCGCGATATTGCGGGTCGTCCGGACCTGTTCTCGCGGAGCCGAAGACCGACACGCCTTTGTCGATCCCGGCGAGCGTGTCGAACCCTTCGATCAACTCGCTCATGATCTTGAGCACGCGCCAGGGATCGGTGCGCGTGAAATCCACTTGCGGCCCGGCGACCTGGAGCAGCTTTTCGTCTTCGGTGATCGGGGGCCGATCGCGAATGGATTCCTCGACGACGCGGACCGCGCCCGAGCGGCGGCTGGCATCGCGGAGCTGCGAGGGCGG
>DASRDS010000413.1:0-14010 GCA_035652495.1 Gemmatimonadaceae bacterium | reverse complement strand
ACGGCGCGCTCGACCTCGGCCGGTGCTTGCGCCAGGAGCGATCGGATCGGCGGCGCCGCGGCCAGGGCTGGCAGGCGGAGCATGATGCCATCGTCGCTCGTCTGCACGGCCACGTCGACGGACAGCAGGTCACGCGCGCGGCGGGCGAGTGCCATGCCCCAGGGTGCGTTGACGCGGCCGCCGAATGTCGAGTGGATCACCACGCGAACGCTTTCGACATCGTCCCGGAAATACTCGATCGTGAGCGCGGTATCGTCGGGGACGACACCGAGGATCGCCCGCTCTTCCGCGACGTATTCGCGGGCCGAGCGGGCGCTAGCGATGTCGCAGCCGTGTTCGGCGGCGAACAGGGCATCGAATTTCTCGAACTCAGCGCTCGTGTCAGGCGTCGGAGCAGCGAGTTGACGACGGATCGCGCCTACTCGACTGGAGACCTGGGGGCCGCGCGTCGAGAACTCGCCGTGCCAGAAGGGCATCCGCGCCGGAGCGCCCGGCGCCGGCGTCACGATGACGCGATCGTGCTCGATGGCGTTGATGCGCCAGGTGGCCGAGCCGAGCTGGAAGACGTCGCCGATGCGGGATTCGTGGACGAATTCTTCGTCCAGCTCGCCGAGTCGCGTGCGGTCGGGCAGGTTCACCGTGTACAGCCCGCGATCCGGGATGGTGCCGCCGGAGATCACGGCGGTCATGCGGCTGCCGCGCGAGCCGGTGACCCGTCCCGTTGTTCGATCCCACGTCAGTCGAGGCTCGAGCTCCACGGCAACATCAGACGGATACTTGCCGCTGAGCATCGCGAGCGTTTCGTCGAAGGCCTGGCGTGAGAGACCATGATACGGGTATGCGCGCCGTACGAGATCGTACATCGCCGTATCCGTGGTCCCCTCGATCGGTGTCGAGGCGACCGCGACCAATGTCTGCGCCAGGACGTCGAGCGCGTTCTGCGGAACGACCGTGGTCTCGACCTCACCGGCGCGGGCGCCGTCGACGATCGCCAGCATCTCGATCAGATCATCGCGGAACGTCGGGACGAACGCCGCGCGGCTCACGTCGCCGACCGAGTGCCCCGCGCGCCCGGCGCGCTGTACGGCGGCGGACACGCGCTTCGGGCTCTGGATCTGAACGACCAGATCGACCGACCCGATGTCGATCCCGAGCTCCAGTGCGCTCGTCGTGATCAGCGCGGTCAGCTCCCCGGCCTTGAGCGCGCGCTCGAGCGCGAGTCGGCGCTCCTTCGACAGCGACCCGTGATACGGTCGCGCGATGTCCTCCTTCGCGAGCGCATTCACCTTGTTCGCGATGCGCTCGGCCTGTCCGCGATTGTTCACGAACACGAGCGTGGTGCGGGCCGAGCGAATGAAGCCGACCAGTTGCTCGTGGACCGCGGGCCAGACGGTGCCGCCGACGTTGCCCAGGTCGGGCACGGGCGACTCCACGCGCAGCTCCATCGGCTTCACGAGCCCGCAGTCCACGATCGTGACCGGCCGAAACTCACCCGGCTTCTCGAGGCCGCCGAGGTAGCGGGCGATCTCGGACAGCGGGCGTTGCGTGGCCGAGAGCCCGATGCGTTGCGGCGCATCAAACCCAGCACCAGTCACGAGCGCGTCCAGGCGCTCGAGCGTCAGGGCCAGGTGCGCCCCGCGCTTCCCGCCGGCTACGGCATGGATCTCGTCGACGATGACGGCGCGGACCCCGGGAAAGATCGTCCGTCCTCGCTCAGTCGTGAGCAAGATCGCGAGCGACTCGGGCGTCGTAATGAGAATGTGCGGCGTGCGCCGCAGCATGCGCGCGCGCGCCGAGGCCGGCGTATCCCCAGACCTTACATCAACCCGAATATCCGGAAACGTCTCCCCGGCCGCTTCAAACCGATCCCGCAGCTCCGCCAACGGCCGCGCGAGATTCCGCTGCACATCATTCCCGAGCGCCTTGAGTGGCGACACGTACAGGATCTGTACCGCATTCGGCAGCGGCGCCTCGGCTCCTTGAACGATGAGCGCGTTCAACTCCCACAAAAACGCCGCAAGCGTTTTCCCCGTTCCTGTCGGCGCCAGGATCAGCGTGTGCTTCCCCGACGCAATCGCCGGCCACCCTTCTTTTTGCGGCGCGCTCGGTTGGCCGAGCGTGTCCTCGAACCAGCGCTGGACGATGGGATGGAACGGCGCGAGCGCGGTTCTGGTGGGCATCTCAGAAAAATATCCGATGCGCCACGCAGCGATGATTTACCGTGTGCTCGGGCGTTTTAGGCTGGGCGCATGACAAAATCTCAGCTTCCCGTCCCAGTGCTCGATGTGGCGTCGCTCGAGCAACGCATCTATGTAGTGCGTGGAGTAAAGATCATGCTCGACGCAGATCTGGCTACCCTATACGGCGTCCCCACGAAGGTTTTCAACCAAGCGGTCCGGCGAAACCACGCCGCAAGAGGCTAGCTCTTTGAGGTCACAATTTGCGACCTCAAAGGAGCATTCGGGCCGCGGTGGTCGGCGCTATGCCGTGCTGGCCTTCACCGAGCAAGGTGTCGCCATGCTCTCGAGTGTCCTGAACAGTCCATTCGCTATCCAGGTGAATATTGCTCTCGTGCGTACGTTCGTGCGGTTGCGCCAAGTATTCGCCAATGATGCGGAGATAATGAGGAAGATCGAGGACCTCGAGCTGCGATACGACGGTCAGTTTCAGGTAGTATTCGATGCCCCTGCGGGAGCTGACGTCACCGGACGAATCGGACCGGTCACGCATCGGGTTCGACTGACCGTGAATGTATGCCACCGATGCGCGCAGCGGCCGGGCTCGGCAACTCACTGAAACGGCTCAGCTTGCGGTACGAACACTTGACAACTAGCCCAATAGCTGTAACCGTTTTCAGCCATGCCGTCTACAATCCGCGATGTCGCCCGTGCGGCGGGCGTATCCGTGGCCACTGTCTCCCGCGTATTCAACAACAGCGGCCCCGTACACGAACAGACCCGTAGCCGCGTCCGCGAGGTCGCCTCTGAGCTCCGCTACTCGCCCAATAGCGCCGCTCGCAGTCTCATTACCGCGAAGTCGAACACGCTCGGCGTTCTGCTGCCCGATCTCTATGGTGAGTTCTTTTCGGAAGTGATCCGAGGGATCGACCAGACCGCGCAGGAGCAGGGCTATCACGTGCTCGTGTCCAGCTCACATGAGACGCAAGCGCGGATCGAAGGCGCCATGCGCGCGATGCGTGGGCGGGTCGATGGGTTGATCGTCATGTCCCCCGACATTGACGCACCGACCCTCGCGTCGAATTTGCCCGACACACTCCCCGTGGTGTTGCTGAATTGCGCCGTCGAGGGCACGTCCTACGATGCCATCAGCGTCGACAATTTTGGTGGCGCGTACGCGATGGTGCGCCACTTGCTGTCCACCGGCGAACGCGTCGCGATCATTACCGGATCGTCGCGCAACTTTGACGCGCGCGAACGCTTGCGCGGATATCGAGCGGCACTCCGCGACGCTGGCGCCGAGCAGCAGGAGGGCTGGGAGATTGCGGGTGACTTTACGGAGACCGGCGGTTATCGAGCCGGCCACGAGATCGCGGCGCTGTCACCGCGCCCGACCGCCGTGTTCGCGGCCAATGACGTCATGGCCATTGGCGCGCTCAGCGCGTTTCGTGAGCTCGGGCTGCGCGTGCCCGATGATATCGCGGTCGCCGGGTTCGACGACATTCCCATGGCGCGCTACATGAACCCACCGCTGACCTCGGTGCATGTCGAGATCAGTGAGCTCGGGGCACGGGCGATGAGCGTGCTCCTGGCGGCAGTAAAGGAGAAGAACCGTCACGAGCGGGGACAAGTCGTGTTACCCACGACGGTGGTCGTGCGGAAGTCGTGTCGTGGGGGTAGCCAACCAGTGTGAGGACAGACGTATGGCAGTATCACGTTGGGTTCTGGCGCTCAGCGCCGCGGCGTTCACGATCTACGCACCTCGCGTAACCGCGCAAACGGAAGTCGCAAACCTACGAGGGCTCGTCACCGGCACCGATCGCGTACCACTGCCCAACGCCACCGTCACGGTGCGCGACATGAACGCCGGCAACACACGCACGATCCGCACGGGATCGGATGGCTTCTATTATGTCGGTGGGCTCGCGCCCAGCGTCTACGAAGTTCGCGTGCTCGCGATTGGCTACGCGCCGCAAACCGACAGTCTCCGCCTCCACGTCGCGGGCGAATCCCGACTCGATTTTCAACTGAGCGCGACCACCGCCCAACTGCAGGTCGTCCAGGTGACCGCCCAGCGGAACACGGGCGCCGAGGTCCGCGATCCGCAGCTCTCGACGACGGTGGGGGTCGGTCAGATCAACAATGAGCCACAGAACAACCGCAACTTTCTCGACCTGACGAAGCTCGTGCCGGGCACGCAGCAGCCCATCCCAGGCACGGGCGGCAACTCGAACTTCGGATTCGGCGCTGGGACGCTGGACCAGGTCAACGTCGTGATCGACGGCGCGAGCTACAAGAACAACATTCTGAACGGCGGCGTCGTGGGCCAGACGACGAATCGCGGAAATCTGTTCCCGCAGAACGCGATCTCGGAATTCCGGGTCCTCACCAACAACTTCAACGCCGAATATCAGTACGCGACGAGCGGGTTGGTGCAGGCCGCCACGCAGTCCGGCGGCAATGAATGGCACGGCAGCATCTTCGCGTTTGGCGAGGCACCCTGGATGATCCGGCGCGATTTCCTGACCACGGAACACGGGTCACCGCCGCCGAACACCGCCCGACTGCAGGACGGCGTGAGCCTCGGTGGTCCCATCATCAAGGACAAGCTCCATTTCTTCGCCAGCTACGAAGGCACGTACACGAACTATCAAACGCAGATTTTTCCGGGCAACAGCGCGACCGGCGCCGCTCTGGCGCTCAACCCGAACTCCATCCGGTCGACAGCGTATCAGGATTTCCGCCAGTCCAACTTCTTCGGCAAGCTCACGTTCGATCCGTCGCCGGAGCAGCATCTGGAACTGTCCCAGACGTTCAATCACAGCACGGACCCCACCGGATACGGCAATCTGAACGCGCCTTCGTTTGCCGTTCAAAGCACGGGGGACAATCTCGTCAATGACGTCAATACGACCACGCTACGTCACATCTGGAGTCCGGGACACTGGCTCAATGAAGCCCAGTTGGAAGCGCAGTTCTCGAAGTGGAATCAGTCCCCGATCAACGCCACCCTCCCGCAACTCAACTACAACAACGCGCTGATCCTCGGCGGGGGGACGACGTATCAGAACTTCGAGCAGAACACCTACCGGTTCCACGACGATCTGAGCTACTCGGGATTGCACGCGCTCGGGAATCACGTCATCAAGGGTGGCGTGACGTACGCGTACGACCACTATCACATCTTCAAAGAGTTGAACTACAATCCCCAATTCACGTTCTCGAACCCCGATTCGAGTGTGAATAGCCCCAATTCGGCGCAGATCGGCTTCGGCAATCCGAATCTGAGCGCCGACAATGGCGAAATCGGCCTGTTCCTCCAGGACAACTGGACCGTGAATAACCGATTGACCCTGAACATCGGCATTCGGTGGGATTACGAGTCCAACGAGTTCGCCAACAACTTCGTCTGGCCGAATCGTTCGCTCGAGGACACCATTTTGGCGATCCGCGACTCGAAGGGTCGTCCGATGATTTCGGCCAACGATTTCAACAACGGGGGCCAGCGCCCGCCATTCAAGGGCGCGTTCCAGCCGCGTGCCAGCATGTCGTACGACCTGACCGGGGAGAACCGCTACTTCGTCTTCGGGAACTGGGGCATTTTCTACGATCGCGACAACTTCTACTACACGTCGAACGAGCGGTACAACCTGCAGTGGAACAACTACAACTTCACGTTTGGTCCCAACGGCATCCCATGGAATCCCTCCTACCAGAGTAGACAGGGACTCCTCGGCATCATCGCGTCCGGCCAGGCGCCGCCCTCGCAGCTCTACCTGACGCCGAACGATATCCGTCCACCCTGGTCGACGAACTTCAGCGGCGGGCTCCGTGAAGTCGTCGGGACGTTCAACCTCTCCGAGACGTATCTCGGGTCGCGTGGCTTCAACGGGTTCACCTACATCTGGGCCAATCGCGACTTCTCGTTGCCCGGGTTTTCATTCTGTTACGCGGGAGCCTGCGGCACCGGCTCCCGACAGATTCTCGTGGCGTGCGGCTGCGTCGACAGCTGGTACGATGCGATGGTGCTCAAGGTCGAGCGACCGCTCACGCCCCGTACGCGATGGGGCGGTTGGATCTCGTATACGTTGAGCTGGGCATACAACACCGGTGGCGACGGCGGCCAGAACGTGTACTCGCTCGACCGGCCGACGGCGAGCAGCTATCCACGCCATCCGTCACCAACGGATCAACGATCCGTGTTGTCCGCGAACGGGGTCGTCAGGTTACCGTTGGACTTCCTGGTGAGCGGCATCGTGACCTTCAGCTCGGGCTCGGCGTACGACCTGACCAACTGTAAGGTGTACAACGATCCGACGTTTGGTTGCTATGTCCAGTACTCCTCGTTCTACGTGCCGAAGCACGACTTCCTCGGCATCTCCAACGCCTGGTCCTACTATCAGGACGATATCCGGATCCAGAAACTGCTTCACATCGTTGGCTCTCAAGAGATTGGATTGACACTCGACGTGTTCAACGTATTCAACCTCGCGAACCGCGCCTGCCCGGACACCTTTATTCCGGCGTCCGGTCCCCCGAGCATCGGGGCCCTCAACTGCGCCGGGTTTAACAACCAAGGGCGCGTCTTTCAAGGCGGCATCAAGTACGACTTCTAGTTTACTGTTCTGGGGTGATTGCGAGACGAGCGTGGACGCTCACGCTACTGATCGTCCTGGCCGCCTGCGGCGGCGCACCGGTACCGCCTGTGCGGGTGGCACCGGTGCCGGTCGCGGGCGGCTTGGCCGGTCAGGCGTTCCTCGACACCGTCGAACACCGGACCTTCGATTTCTTCTGGAAGGTCACCGACTCCACCACGGGCCTCACGCCTGACCACGCACTGTCACCGACGTTCTCGTCGGTGGCGGGCATCGGGTTCGCGCTGACGGCCTACCCGATCGGCGCGAGTCGGGGGTACGTGACCCGCGAGGCCGCGGCGAGGCGGGCGCGCATTACGCTCGAGTATCTGTGGCGAGCGCCACAGGGGCCCGCCGACACCGGCACGATCGGATACAAAGGCTTCTTTTACCATTTCGTCGACATGAAGCACGGGCGGCGATTCGCGCCCGTCGAGCTGTCGACGATGGACACCGCGCTGCTCCTGGCCGGCGTGCTCTTCGCGGGGGAGTACTTCGATGCGCCGACGCCCGACGAGACGGCGATCCGCGCGTACGCCGACTCGCTCTATCGACGCGTCGACTGGCACTGGGCGCAGAATTCCCCGCCCGTGATCACGCTCGGCTGGACGCCGGACAGCGGCTTCATGCCGTACGACTACCGCGGCTACAACGAAGCCATGATCCTGTACCTGCTGGCGCTCGGCTCGCCCACGCATCCGATCGCGTCAGACGCCTGGGCCGAATACCAGCGGACCTACCGGTGGGCCACGTTCTACGGACAGTCGTACTTGGTCTTTCCCCCGCTTTTCGGGCACCAGTTCTCGCACGTCTGGGTCGACTTCCGCGACATTTCCGATGGGTACATGCGCGCCCACGGGAGCGACTACTTCGAGAACTCGCGGCGGGCGACCTATGCGCAGCGGGAGTACGCGATGGCCGACTCGCTTGGCTGGGTCGGCTATGGCGCCAACTTCTGGGGGTTCACGTCCTGCGACGGGCCGGCGTGGACGACGCTCGTCCTCGACGGGAAAACCCGGCGGTTTCGCACGTACGAAGCGCGTGGCGTGTCGGCCGTGCGGTCGTTCGACGACGGGACCATCTCACCGAGTGCGGCGGGAGGCTCCGTGGCGTTCGCGCCGGAGATCGCGATACCGGCGCTGCTCGCCATGCGGCAGAAGTACGGCGACAACGTGTTTTCGACGTATGGCTTCGTCGATGCGTTCAATCCGACGTTTGTCGCGCCGGTCAAAGTGGAGGAAGGGCGCGTGGATCCGGCCCAAGGGTGGTTTTCGTCGGACTACTTGGGCATCGATCAGGGGCCGATGCTCGCGATGATCGAGAATTATCGGTCGGGGCTCGTTTGGAATACCATGCGGAAGAGTCCCTACATCATCCGCGGACTGCGTCGCGCGGGATTCTCCGGCGGGTGGCTCGATAAGGCTGGACCCGTGCCGGAGACGCCACCGGCTATACTAGCGCCGCCGCCGCCTCTTCCCATCGCGCAGCAGCACGAGCTAGTGCCATGACAGAACGCCCTCGGCACCTAAGGTGCCTCGGGCGTGAGAGGAGGCGGAGTGTCGGCAGCACTCGCCATAGAACGGGCTGTGTGCGCGGGATTCGCCATAGAACGGGCTGCGTGCGCGACAATCGCCATAGAACGAGCTGTGTGCGCGACAATCACCATAGAACGAGCTGTGTGTGCGGGATTCGCCATAGAACGGGCTGCGTGCGCGGAATTCGCCATAGAACGAGCTGTGTGCGCGACAATCGCCACAGAACGAGCTGTGTGCACGACATTCGCCATAGATCGAGCTGTGTGCGCAACATTCCCCATAGATCTTGGATGTCGCACTGCCGTAAGTACAGTATCAGCGTGATGCTTGCCATCTGCTCTTTAGCGTGCGGCCGCCGCGACAGCGGCGCCGTCACGCTAAAAATTTGGGGCTTCGGGCGCGAAGGCGAAGTGCTGAGACAGTTGCTGCCGGAGTTCGAGCGGCAGCATCCCGACATTCATGTGCGCGTGCAACAGATTCCGTGGACCGCGGCGCATGAGAAGCTGCTGACCGCGTTCGTCGGCGATGCGACGCCCGATGTGGCGCAGATCGGGAATACGTGGATCGCCGAGTTCGTGGCGCTGGGCGCGCTGGCGCCGCTCACCGCGGATAGCGCCGATTACTTTCCTGGCATTTGGAAGACGAATGTGCTCGAGGGGACGCTCTATGGCGTCCCGTGGTACGTCGACACCCGCGTGCTGTTCTATCGGTCGGACTTGATTCCAAAGTTTCCCACGCTTTGGACCGACTGGCGAGAGACCATGCAGCAAGTCCACCACGATCACTCGGC
Source organism: Gemmatimonadaceae bacterium (assembly GCA_035652495.1). Classification (GTDB taxonomy): domain Bacteria; phylum Gemmatimonadota; class Gemmatimonadetes; order Gemmatimonadales; family Gemmatimonadaceae; genus DASRDS01. The sequence continues at coordinate 4,874 of DASRDS010000413.1, read as the reverse complement.
TATCCTGCTGGCGCTGAACGAGTGGGCCGGGCCGATCGTGCTCGGCATGGGCGTGCACGCGCCGTTCCTGACGCCGGATGGGCTCCATGGCGATTTCGAAGAGCCGCATTTTCGTCGCGCGTTCGCGTTCTACGTCGACCTCTTTCGTTCCGGCCTCGCGCCCTTGAATGGCGCGCTGATCGCGAATCGCTATCAATCGTTCGCGAACGGCGAATTCGACATGACGCTCTCGGGACCATGGGACATCGGCGAATTCTCCCGACGTCTGCCGGCGTCACTCCAAGGGAAATGGATGACCGCGCCGATGCCGGCGCCCGACCTGCCGGCCCCAGGCATGTCGCTTGCGGGCGGCTCGAGTCTCTCGATCTTTCGGCGCTCGAAGAACCAGGCCGCGGCGCGCGCGCTCATTGCGTATCTGTCGGAGCCCGCCGTGCAGGTCCAGTTCTATACGCTGACCGGCGATCTGCCCGCGCGGGAGTCGGCGTGGTCGGACCCGGTGCTCGATACGAATAGGTACGCGGCGGCGTTTCGGGAGCAGTTGCGCTACGTGATGCCGACGCCGCAGGTGCCCGAGTGGGAACAGATCGTGACCGCGGTCGCCCGGTACGCCGATGAGGCGGTGCGCGGGGGTATGACGGAGGATCAGGCGCTCGTGGCGCTCGATCGCGACGTCGATCGTATGCTCGAGAAGCGACGGTGGCTCGTGGCGCATGCGCGGTAATCGCGCCCCCTATTGGTTCATAGCGCCCGCGATGGCGCTGATCGGGGTGTTCTTTGTCGTTCCCATATTCGCGTCTTTGATCTTGAGCGCGACCGATTTCGACATCTACGCGGTCGCTTCTCCGGCGAATACCCGCTTTATCGGATTACGCAATTACACCGATTTATTGCGGAACAGTTTGTTCTGGACCGCGCTCGGCAACACGCTCTATTTCGTCACCGTGGGCGGGCCGCTATCCGTCGCGGTCTCACTCGGCGCGGCGTTGCTCGTCAATTCGAAGCTCACGCGAGCGAAGGCGCTATTCAGAGCCGTGTACTTCGTGCCCGTCGTCACGACTCTCGTCGCCGTGGCGGTCATCTGGCGCTATCTGTATGACCCGAGATTCGGTTTGCTCAACTATGCCCTGCATTTGTTCGGCATAGCGCCGATCGACTGGCTCGGGAATCGCCATTGGGCGATGCCTTCCATCATCCTGATGACCGTCTGGAAGAATTTCGGCTACAACATGCTGATTTTTGTCGCTGGGTTACAGGCGATTCCACAGGACCTCTATGACGCGGCATTGGTCGATGGCGCCAGTGGTGTGCAACGGTTTTGGCACGTGACGCTGCCGATGCTGGGTCCGACGTTTCTCTTTGTATCCGTCACGACCATGATCGGCTATACGCAGCTCTTTTCCGAGCCCTACGTCATGACGCAAGGCGGGCCGTTGCACGCCACGTATAGCATCGTGCTGTACATGTACGAAGAAGGCTTTCGTTGGTGGCACCTGGGGTACGCGGCCGCGATTGCGTTTGTACTGTTCGGGCTCGTGCTTGGCGGAACGCTGATCCAGAGGCAGATCAGGCGATGAAGCGCGTCGGGTTGCATCTCCTGCTCATTGCCGGCGCCATAGCGACGTTGGCGCCGCTCGTCTGGATGGTCGCGGCGTCCTTCATGCCAGCGGGCCAGGCGACGACGTATCCGCCGCATTTCGTGCCACGCCCCGCGACACTCGAGAACTACCGGATTCTGTTCACGCGCTTGGACGTCGCGCGCAATCTCCTCAACAGCGTCATCGTATCGTTCGCCGCGACCGGCCTGTCGACGATCATCAACGCGATGGCGGGCTATGCGTTCGCGAAGTTCAGGTTCCGCGGACGGGATCCTATTTTTCGCACGATGCTGGCGGGCCTCGTGATCCCCGCCCAGGTCGGCATGCTGCCGCTCTTCGTGATCATGAAGCAGCTGCATCTCGTGAACAGCTACTGGGCGGTGATCATCCCGTCGATGTCGAGCATCTTCGGCATCTTCCTGGTCCGGCAGTATGCCCTCTCCATCCCCGACGAGCTGCTCGACGCTGCCCGCATCGATGGGGCGAGCGAGCTGGCGATCTTCGGCCGGATCGTGCTGCCGCTGCTGCGGCCGATTCTCGTCACGTTCGCCGTGTTCATGTTCATGAGCGTCTGGAACGACTTCATGTGGCCGCTCATTGTGCTGAGCGACGACGCGAAGTACACGCTGCCGGTCGCGCTCGCGAATCTCACTGGCGAGCACGTGCAGGATACGGAGCTCATGATGGCTGGGGCCGTTGTGACGCTGGCGCCGGTGCTCGCTGCGTTCTTGTTTCTGCAGCGGTACTACATCGAAGGCATCACTATGGGTAGCGTGAAAGGATGATCTTGGCGCTCGTGATGCAATTGTGGGCGGCTGCTCCGTCGGACGGCGTCAGCATGCGGGTGGCGCGGGACTCTGGCGCCACGCGGATTGACTACGACTTCAATGGGCATGGCGGCTGGGCCAGTGCCCGCGAACGTGTCGCCATCGACCTGCCCGCGAATTACGCGTTCTCTTTCGAGATTCGGGGGCATGCGCCGCCGAATACGCTCCAGTTCAAGCTCATCGACTCGACGGGCGAGAACGTGTGGTGGTCGACGCGGCCTGATCTGGCCGTCACGCCGGCCTGGAACAAAGTCGTCATTCGCCGACGGCGCATCAGCTTTGCCTGGGGACCGCTCGGCGGCGAGATTCATCACGTGGCCGCGATCGAGCTGTCGATCGTGCCGGGGACCGGTGGGCACGGGTCTATCTGGGTCAAGAACTTGACCATGACGCCGCTGCCACCGCCGAGCGATACCGGGTTACGGGAGATCGGCGGAGTCGATATCGCGTGGGACCCGAACGATCGCGCCCGCAGCTATGTGGTCGAGCCATTTCATATCCGCGTCACGCATGCGCACGCCGGGCATGGCGGGCACGATTATATCGTGGTGCCGGACGCGATCGCGCGATCCGTGTGGGTTCGGCACGCGACGGGCAAGCTCCGATCAGTGACGATCGAGCCGCCGTCGTTCGCGGACTCCGTCGCGGGACGGTTCGCGATGATTGCGAGCGTCGCGCCGCGAGGAGCGTATCCGCGATATCTTCACGGCGAGCAGCCGTTCTGGACGGCGTTCGGCTCCCCGAGCCTGCCGCACGTCGGCTTGATCGACACCGATGGCAATGTCGACCTGGGCGCGCGGACGCCGGGCATCGAGCCGTTCGTGATCGATCACGAGCGCGTGGTCTCGTGGGCCGATGTGCGCGCCGAGGCATCGTATGATAAAAGCGGACCATCCGTCACGTGGCGGACGAATGATTGGACGCTGACGATCACGGGATTGCCAGCCGGCGTTCGGTATCGACTCGAGAATGTCAGTGGTCATCCCATTACGCCGACGTTGGTGATCGCTGTCCGGCCATTCCAGGTCGATCCACCGTGGCAATCACTCAACATCGCTGGCGGCCCCACACCGGTGCATACGCTGGGTCCCATGTCACTGCATCCCAGCGAGCGGCCGACCAGGGTGGGCGCGACGACATTCTTGGATGGCGACATCACCGAGTATCTGTGGCATGGGACTATGCCGCGCGACAGCGTGGTGCACGATCCCGATGGCTATGCGTCGGGCGCGATGACGTTCGCGCTGAAGCTCGGACCGGGTGAGTCGCACGATGTCTACGTGGGATCGCGACAGGTCGAGAAAGCATGGGTGAGCGATCTGATGCTGGACGGACCACCGCCCGTCGATGATCTCGCGCGGGCGATTCGTGCCAGTATCGGCTATATCCTGATCGAGCACCTGAAGCCGGGGCCGCGCTCGTATGATCGCATATGGATCCGGGACGGCACGCTCATGTCCGATGCGTTGCTCCGTGTCGGCGACACCGCGACCGTGCGCAAGTTCATACAAGGGTTCGCGCCGTACCAGTATGCGACCGGTCGCATCCCATGCTGTGTCGACTCGCACGGCGCCGATCCCGTGCCCGAGCTGGACTCGGACGGGGAGTTCATCGCGCTCATCACCGAGTACACGCGCTACACGGGCGACTCGACGCTGCTCCGCGCCGAGTGGCCGCGCATCCTGGCGGTGGTGGCGAACATGGATTCGCTCCGGCACCATGATACGCTGGGTCTCATGCCACCCTCGATCAGCCACGAGGGTTATTCGGCGAAGCCCGAGCACTCGGTGTGGGATGATTGCTGGGCGATCAAGGGGTACACCGATGCCGGATTCTTCGCGCAGCGCGATACGCTCTCGGCGCGGCTCAACGAGGCCGTGGTGAAGAGCGGGCCGTTCGCGCCTGGCGCAGTCGATATCGACGACTTCGATCCGACATCGACCGCCATCGCACTGTCGCCGACCGAGTGCGGCCTACCCCGCGCGCAAGTCGAGCGCACGTTCGTCATGTACGACAGCATTTTTCACCTGCGTGTCGCGGGAAAAACCTACGCGTACACGCCGTACGAGTTCCGAAACGCGGGCGCGCTGTTGCGCCTGGACGCTCGCGAGCGCGCCTGGCCGGTCATCGAGGCCGGGTTCAAGGATCGGCATCCTCCGGCATGGAACGCATGGCCCGAAGTCGTGTTCCACGACACCGCCGCGCCAAACGTCATCGGGGATCGGCCGCACGGGTGGGTCGCGGCCGAGTTCGTCCGGGCGGTCCTCGATCTCTTCGCCTACGGCGCCGACCATGACTCGACACTGGTCCTCGGCGCCGGTATCCAACGCGCCTGGCTCACGCCGGGTGTCGCGATCGCTGGCCTGCACACGCCATTCGGCGTGCTGTCATTTCACGAATCCGAGGCCCGCGGTACCGTGAGCGTGCATATCGATGCCGGCGTGACGCCTCC
>DASRDS010000412.1:0-8050 GCA_035652495.1 Gemmatimonadaceae bacterium | reverse complement strand
CAGGGCGAGCGTAATCTCGACGACGCCGATGATGTCAGACGACAGCCGCGGATCGGCGAGGCGCGGCAACCAGAACAGGAACGGGCTGTGGACGAGCAACGGATGGATACTGGTTGCCTCGGCGGCGGTAAACTTCGTCAGACCGAACCCGAGAAAGAAGAGGACGACGCTGTAGCGGGCGATCGCCTTCCCCACGAGCTGACTCATTTTCGAGACCTGCATTGTTGCCGGCATTGTCGAATCCCTCTTGATATGTGTGTGCAACACGCACATACTTACCATCGAACGACCGGCTTTGTCAATCGCCTTCACCCCAGGTCGCCCCGAGGTCGCCCTACATGGCCCGACTGAGAACCGCTAACATGTTGGCCGCCTTCGCCAAGGAGATCACCGAACGGGTTGGCGCGGCCATGAAACATCACCCGAATCAGACCGATTCGGCCTCCGCGGCGCTCAACATCATTGGGTTCTGGGAGGGGATCACGAACGCCCAACTCGCGCGGGCGCTCCAGCTGTCCCACACCGCGACCGTGCGTCTCGTGGACAAGCTCGAGGCTCAGGGCCTGGTCCAGGCACGCGCCGGTGACGACAAGCGCGCGACCTACCTCTCACTCACCAAGGCCGGCCACAGCGCCGTCCTCCCGATGCTCGCGGCGCGATGCGCGGCCGTCGAGCGCTATCTCAGCGTCCTGACGCCGGCCGAGGAGCGGCAGTTGTCCGGCTTACTGGAAAAGCTCATACAGCCCCTCGGCACCGACGCATACACCGTCTGCCACTTCTGCCGACTCTGCGATCTCGTGAGCTGCCCGGCCGACCGGTGCCCGATGCACGCGAACGAGGCGAGCTGGCCCGAGGTCTAGTAGGCAGCGGCCTCCGCCTCATGTCACCGCCGTCACCGCCGGCATGATCAGCATGCGAAACAACGCATCGATCTCGCTGGCGGGCTTCGCGCGCGCGTGATCCACCCACCAGTCCAACACGCGCACGAACGTCGACGCCACGTGCTCCGCCAGCAGGTCCGGCGGCACAGGGCTGCCCGATGTTTCCGCGCGGATGAGGTCAGCGAGCGCCCGGCGTAGATGCTCGTGCACGATCGCTCGACCCGGCAGGCCCGCCGTGGGCTCTGCTGCGTGGCGATGCTCCAGATACTCGAAGAGCGGGAGACTAAACCAGACGAGGCGCTCGGGCCCGCGTGCTGACCGTCGGAGTTTGCTCGCGCGCTCCGAGCTCAAGATGGCGAGAATGCAACTGTCGAGGAGCTCGTCCTTGTCGCGAAAGTGCGCGTAAAACGTCGACCGTCCCACATTCGCGCGCGCCAAAATCTGTTTGATCGGGATCGCGTCATAATCCCGTTCGTGCACGAGATCAACGAGCGCGCCTTGCAGCAACGCCTGCGTCTTTTGGATCCGCCGATCAGTCATTTCGGAACAACTCGCTCGTCGTTGTTTGGTTTGAGACACTCGAGGGCGGGCCGTCCATCGTCCCCGTCCCTCGCACGCTACTCTCCAGAGATGGAGAGCATCGGCATAGTACTACACGGGCCGGCCCGCTACGACCTCCTCGTCTGGCTCCTCACGCTCGGTCGCGAGCTCGGATTCCGGGACAAGTTGCTGCGCCTGGCCCGCCTCGAGACCGGCATGTCAGCGCTAGATGTGGGATGCGGAACCGGCAGCCTGGCGATAGCGGCCAAGCGACACGTCGGCCCATCGGGCACGGTCTGCGGCATCGACGCATCACCGGAGATGATCGCGCGAGCAACGAAGAAGGCGAAGCGCGCTCGCATGCCCGTCGATTTTCAACAGGCACTCGCCCAAGCCCTTCCCTTTCCGGACGCGCGGTTCGACGCGGTCTTGAGCACGGTCATGCTGCATCATCTCACGCGCCCGGCGCGTCCCGAATTCGCGAGAGAAGTACGCCGCGTCCTCAAGCCGGGCGGACACGTGCTCGTGGTCGACTTCGGACCAACCCGGTCCCACCTGACACGCATCCTCCCACGGCTGCACCGCCACGGTCGCACGAACCTCGGCGACACGATCTCGCTCTTCGAGCAGGCGGGCCTCGACTCGATCGACAGCGGCGCCGTCGGCATGAACGACCTCCATTTCGTGCTGGCGGCGCGCTGGCGTTGACCTCACGGGGCGATGCGGTGAACGAACTTGACGGTGAACGTCGCCGTCAGCGGACGGCTGATCGTGCGACTATCCGGAAACCGAAAGCGCGAGAGCGGATCGTTCGTGTAGCCGGAGTTCCAGACCGCGTAGAAATCGTCGCCGTTGACCGGGATCCAATGCAACCGCAGATCGAAGTCGGTCCGGCGCAGCGAATTGTCGTACTGCCCAAACCCCAGGAAGTCGACGCGCGTCGTGAACGCGTACTCGAGCCGCCCGGTCGACTGCACCGCGACGAAGGTACCCACCGGCAGATGCACCTCGGTCCGCGACAGACTCCCGCCGAGGATCAGATGCCCGCCTGACCGCCAGGTGAGGCCCGCGTCGGTCTCCGTGCTGTGCCCGTTGTAGAACGTCCCGGTGGAGAACAACGCGTTCGCCGACAGCGGCCTGCCGACTGAACTGAGAAACTGCGCGCCGGCCTGTGTCCACCAGTATCGGCCCGCCGGGATCGTCACCCCGCGCGCGATCGCGAACGTGTCCGGCGGCGCGTCCATATCCCGAACAATCATCACCTGAAACTGATCGCCCGTCTCGAGCGTGCCGCTCAGCGGCATCCACTGGATATTCGCGTTCTGCCAGTCGCGCGCGTTGACCACGGATCCATTGTGGTTCGCGTAGATGTCCCAGTTCGGCAACTCGAAGTCGAACTGACGAATGCCCAGCGCATGCGGCCGCGGCATGAAGTCGATGTGCCCGTACGTCTCCCACACGTCCGTCTGGCGAATGAACCCCAGCGTCGGCGCGAACCCGGCGTCGTACCGCGCGATGCCGACGAAGTTGTCGAACAGATCGTTGGGAAAGTCCGTCGCCAACCGCCAGGCCATGCGTGTGCCCGCGGTATCCGGCGTCTGCGTCCCCGCGACCCAGAACGTCGGCTCGATGTTCTGCTTGCCGATCAGCAGCGGGAAATCCGCGTCGAACCCTCCCGCGACATCCGCCCCGTGGACACTGGACCCCGTGCGCAACGTCCCGATCGCGCCGATGTACGACCGATCGAAGAGATCGCGTTTGACGCGGACGACCGCGTCATTCGCGTCGTCGACCCCGCCGGTCCGGGCGTCGATCACGCCTACCGTCCACGCCCCCTCCTTCCCATAGAGTCGCGCGCCACCGAGCATCGGCACGACCACGCCCGAGTCCGTGAGCCCGATGCGGCGGGAATAAAAGAGCAGCGCCTTTTGATTGAAGCCGAAGTCGAATATCCCGCTCGACTCCAAGAAGAAGTCGCGCTTCTCCGGAAAGAATGTCGGAAACCGCGTCAGGTTGATGACCTGGCTGTCGACTTCGACCTGGGCGAAGTCCGTGTTCACCGTGAGATCCGCCGTGAGCGTCGGCGACACGGCCAGCTTGGCGTCCGCCCCGATCTTCCCCGCGACCCCAGTGCCGCCGATGCGGTTCAACACGGAATCGTGGGGCGCCTGATACGCGTCGGCCAGCACGTACGGCTTGATCTCGAAGTCGCGCGCCCGACTCACGCCACCCAAGCCCGTGAGCTCGCCTTCGGACAGCAGCTGGTACATGCCCTCGGTCCGGCGCCACCCGCTCCAGAGATCCTCTTCGTTCCGCCGGCGAATGAATCGGCGGACGTTGAACCCGAAGGCCGCCCCCGCGCCCGACTCGAACCGCAGCGTCCGAAACGGAATCCGAAACACCGCCGTCCATCCGGCCGAGTCGCGAGTCGTCTTCACGTCCCAGATGCCGTTCCAGTCCTGGTTCACGTTATCCTGGTTCGTGATCTGCGCGTCCCACTGCGCGCCGTTCGGGTTCGTCTGAAACAGGAACCCGCCCCGACGGTCATGAAAGCTGTCGATCAGAATCTGGACATTGTCGTCCGAGGACAAATCGGCATCGCGCCGCAGCTGCGACGCCCGGATCCTCGGCGCCTCGCGATCCCACGCGCGCACGGCCACGTAGAGCGCCTCACGGTCGCGGAGAACCTTGACGACCGTCCGCTCACTGCCGACCGCCCCCTCCGACGGATCGCGCTGACGGAACGCCACGATCGAGTCCGCGCCGGCCCACACGTCGCCAGTCATGCGCCCGTCCATCGGCACGACGCCGTGCACCGACCGCGCCACCACAGACTGCTGCGCCAAAGCCGATGGGCCGACCAACACGACGAGCAGCGCGGTGCGCCTCATACTGACAGGGTCAGGCCAGGCGCTCGCGCAGCGCCGCGTAGAGCGCGTCATAGAGAAACGACGCGTGCTCGATCGTGTCGTCGTCACGATCGGCAATCAGCGGAAACCCCAGCGAGATCGCCCGCAGCCCCGCCGACTCCGGCGTACAATCGATCGCATCCGCGAAGTCGGCCCCGTGGACAATGCGGGCCATCGCCGCGAGCGCCTGGTCGCGTGGGCGATATGCCGCGACCAATGCCTCGAATGAGCACCGATCCGCGTGGTCGCGATGCGGATACCTCGCACCGGGCGCGTCGAACCCGATCGCCCCCGTCATCTTCTGAATGTGCGCCACGTCTTCGGCGTCCGCGAACAGGAAGTGCGCGCCACGATCGACGAACCGCCGGATGAACCACGCGGTCGCTGCCCGATTGACGCGGATATTCCGCCGAGTCACCCACTGCATACGCGTGGCCTCAGGGACGTTTGCGTTTGCGCGCCCGCTCAGTCCCGGGACGAAATGCCGAGTACAGCGCGTCGAACAGCGCGCCGCCGTGCTCCACTCGATCGGTGTCAGACGGATACGCGGCCGCGATGCCCGCCAGGAGACGCTCGACGCCCGCCGCCTCGACGCGCGCGAACTTGGCGTCCTTGACGTCAATATCGTGCACGATCTCCGCCACGACGCGGAGCGCGGGATCCGCCTGAAGGCCGAACCGCGCCACCAGCGTCTCGAAGGTGCAGCGATCCCCCTCGTGCGTGAACTCGGCCTCGAACATGTCGAACCGGAGCTCGCCAGCCTTCGGCGCGTACCCTTCCCCGGCGACGAACGCGAACCGCGCGTCGGGATCGATCCGCCCGCGAATCAGCCACGCGCTCGCGATGCGATCAACGAAGACGCCCTCGCGCGTGACCCACGTCCGCCCCCGAACCTCGCGTGGATCGATCACAGCGCGTGCTCCGCGCCCACGCGCCAGCGGTGGCGACTCCGCCGGCGCGGCGGCGCGCAGCCGAACCTCCAACCGCTCGAGCAACTCGTCGACCGCGGCGCGCGTCGGAGACCCGAAGAAATCGATAGCCGCGACGTCCGCGACCCGCCGGCGAAGCCGCGCCAACTCGCCACGCGTCGGCGTCTTGAGCGCGCCGCGCGCCGCCTCGGCGATCTCCTCATAATCACGCGACCGGGCCGCACGAAACAGCGCCTCCACCTCGTCATCGTTCAGTCCATCGACGAACGACGCGTGGCAGACGGACCCGTCGCCCCCTTCGCTCGTGATCTCACGCAACACCCACTGAAAGTCCTCGAGCGTCGAGTCGCCCGCGGGCAGCACATACACCGAGTTCTTGATCGCGACCGCTCCAAGGCGCTGGAGCCGTCGACTGATCTTGACCCGCAGATAGTCGGGCTTGGGCGGGATCTGGTGGATCAACAGCACCCACCGGCCGGTCGAGCTTGCGCTCCGGCGGGCCTGACGCTTGCTTATCGCAAGTGAATCCTGACGCATGATCCAACTGTATCATACTAAATCGGCAGCGGCAAGCCGGACTCCGCCGCGCCGCCCCTGGAGATCCCGTATGCTTCGTCCCGCCGTCACCTGCGCGCTTCTCGTCTCCACCGCCGCCGCGTCCACGAACGCGCAGCGCTCGATCGACTGGACCCAGGTCGACCATGCCATGGGCAAGACCGGCGCGATGCAGCCGGGCGATGTCTATCGCTACGCCTTCCCACGCAGCGATCTCCACGTAACCGTCGACGGCGTCCCCCTCAAGCCCGCCCTCGCACTCGGCGGCTGGGTCGCGTTCAAGGCCACCGGCGACAACGAGGCCATCGCGATGGGCGATCTCGTGCTCCGCGACGACGAAGTCAACCCGGTGATGCTCAAACTCCGCGAAGGCGGCGTCGAACAGACCGCGCTCCACAACCACCTGCTGCGCGAGTCGCCGACGATCATGTACATGCACATCCACGCGCAGGGCGATCCCACGCACATCGCGAGCGCGATCCACGCGGCCCTGGCACTCACCGCTACGCCATTCACCGCGCCGCCTCCGCCCGCCCCGACACCCGGGCCAGCTCCCTTGGATACGACGGCGATCGCGACCGCGCTTGGCCGCTCGGGGAAGTTGAACGGCACCGTGTACCAGGTGACCGTCCCGCGATCCGAGTCGATTCAGATGGATGGCATGACGGTCCCGCCGGCGATGGGCGTGGCCACCGGCATCAACATCCAAGCCGTCAGCAGCGACAAAGCAGTCACCACCGGTGACTTCGTGCTCACCGCGGCCGAGGTGAACCCCGTCATTCAGGCGCTGACCGAGCACGGGATCGCCGTCACGGCCGTACACAGCCACATGCTGACCGAAGAGCCTCGCCTCTTCTTCATGCACTTCTGGGGCAACGCCGACGCCGTAACCCTCGCTCGCGGCCTGCGCGCCGCGTTGGACAAGACGAACAGCAAGGGATCATGAGCCGGCTGTCGCGACTGAGCTTCACGGCGCCCTTCGTCATTCTCGCCGCCGCGAGCTCCCTCAAAGCCCAGTCGCCGGAAATCTCCATGCGCGACTTCTCATCCGGTCAGATCAAGAAAGGCGTGCGCTCGATCGGCTTCGGCGGCGACGGTGCCACGTGGGGCAACTACTCGCTCGTCTACAAAGACACCACCACGGCACTCGCCGATTTCGGCGACACGCAGTACGATAACGGCAACGCATTCCATTTCGCGGCAGTCGGCGTCACCACACCGGCCCTCTGGCACGGCCTCGCGGTGTACGTCGTCGCCTTGGCGCAGGGAACGAACCAAGTCCGGCTCAACGCGATGCAAGGCACCGGCTCCGACCATGCGATCTTCACGAAGATCGCCATGCCCATCGCCGCGGGCCTTTCCGCCGGCATCTTGCTCTCATACGAGACCTCGTCGTTCGACGCCGCCGCCAAGACCAGCGGCGACAGCCTCCATTATGAGACGCGCTGGCGACCGTCCGGAGGATTCGGAGTCACCTGGCAACCGAACAAGATCGTCCTGGTTGGATTCCGCGCTCTGCTGAACCGAGACCTGGACCGTCTGAACGACAGCGCCGGCATTACCGAAGGCACCGCGCGCAGCAACGAGTACCGACTCGGCGTTTCCGCGAGCCCATGGACTGGCGCGCTGCTCGACGCCGGCGGGACGTGGCTGTCCCGAAGCAACACGCGAACCTCGACCCACACCAGCAAGCTCGAGCCGAATCTCGGCGTCGAGCAGACGTTGGCCCAAAAGCACCTCGTACTCCGCCTTGGCGTGGACGAGACCTCCCCGACCGCCGGCCTCACCATCCGATTCGCGCCCTGCCGTCTCGACCTCGCGTACGTCCGCGACATGGCGTCGAGCCGCGTGCAAACGCTCTTCGGCAAGACGAGCAACAGCGGCATCGCCACGTTCACTCTCGACTACGCCGCCCTGCTCCACCGTTAGCCTGGGTGATACATTCGAGCGTAATGCGATTCACCGCGGTGGCGCTGCTCACCATCGCCATTGGCATCGGCGCGAACGTCGCGATCTTCGGTGCCGTCAACACGATGCTCCTGCGCCGGCCGCCGTTCCGCGATCCGCGGGGGCACTGGCGGCCACGAGGCGCTGGGAGTCGACTAATGGGCTCGCAGCTTGTCGAGCATGGCCTTGGCGTTGCGACTGTTCGGATTCATCGCGAGCACCTTTTCGTAGTTCTTGATCGCCAACTCGGTCTGCCCGTCATCCATGTACGCTTCGCCAAGACTGTCGT
>DASRDS010000411.1:0-3302 GCA_035652495.1 Gemmatimonadaceae bacterium | reverse complement strand
CTGGAGATAGGCGATGCGATTGCCGGCGGGCGCCCACGAGGGCGCCCAGCCGCTGATCTGAAGGTCGGTCACCGCGCCGGTGCTCAACGTGAGGATGCGCAGATCCGTCGATGCGCCGGTGATCGTGGCGTAGACGATCTGCGAGCCATCGGGCGACGGAGCGGGATACAGGTCGAAGGATGGATTCAGCGAGTTCAGCGAATCGGCATTGGTGCCATCCGGATGCACGCGCCAGAGTGAGGCCTGATATCCGTCATTCACGGTGAAATAGATCCACATCCCGTCCCGCGAATACGACGGATACATCTCCGTCTGGGCGCCCGTATTGAGCGTCGTGAGGGTGCCCCGCAAATCACTCGATAGAATCGAATTGGTATTGCCGGAACATCCTTCCGCGTTCTGGTCGAACACGACCGACTTCCCGTTCGGCGCCCACTTTAGATTTCCGACGGTGGTGCTCTGCGCGAACTTGGTACTCCCCGTGCCATCGAAGTTGGCGACGACGAAGCCCTCCGTCAGCGATGCCGCGAGCATGCCCGTTGGCACCGACGAGATGTGCGTGGTATCGGCGGCGAAGGTGCCGCTCGTCGCGACGACCGTGATCTGTCCGATGTCCGTCGCGGTGACGGTCTGACCGGAGATCGTCCCGGGGCCCGTGACCGCGAGGTTCACGGACTGCGACGTCGGATTCCCGAAGTGATCCACGGTACTGGCGTGCAACGTGACCGCGTGTCCTTCGACCACCGACGTGTCGAGCGGTGTCATCATGATGCCCGCCGTGGTTCCGGCGGTCACCGTGAACTTCACGCTGTCGACGTACCCGAAGTCAGGCACCTTCACGAGCACGAGGGCGGTTCCGGCTTTCGTGCCGAACGCGATCCCGGCGGACGCGCGACCGTTCGCGTCCAGCGAGTCGGATACGAACGTCAAAGGCTGGGGCGATGTGAGCGTCTCGACGTAGGCCCGGTACGATCCGGCGCTATCGAGCACCGAGACAAACTGGACGACGTGACCCGCGCTCGACTGGCCACTCGGCCCCCTCACCGTCACGACGAGCGCTTGCGCCAACGTGCTCTCGATCGTGTCCGTCTGATTGGCGCCGATGAGGGAGAACGGACCGGAGTTGCCGCCGCCGTTGTGTGGAGCGGTCGAGCTTCCGCAACCAACCGTGAACATACCAGTAACCACCAGTCCGACGAGTCGAATACGCATGGCGCCAATGTACAATCTGGACCAGTAGAGCTCGCCGCCAACGCATGTTTGTTACAGTCGGGTCCGCACGACCGCTCTGGACAGCACGCGAGCAGGACCGCGAGCAGGCTTGCTGGACGAGCCGAACCGGCGGCGGCCTTTCTCGAGCATGAACGCCGAGCGTACCCCGAGCTGTACGTGAAGCTCACGCGCAACCGCGGCTGGGTGCCGCGTCGCGCAGGAGAGCGTGTTCAATCAGCTTCGGCGAGCGGGCTACGACGTGCGGGTCTACTGAGCGACCAGCGTCCCACTGAAGTTGTGAATGGAGCAGTGGAACGTATACGTGCCGGCCGCGGCGAACGTGCGCACGTTGCTCGAGTTGCTCGACGCGGGGATGCTGTCCAACGCCGTCGGACCCGTGTCGAAATGCACGTTGTGCACGATGCTGCCGATCTTGAACGTGACCGCGGCGCCCGCCGATACCGTGTCCGGGTTCGGGCTGAAGAAGTAGTTGCCGCCACCGCCACCATACGCGCCGCCGCCCGTGGTCTGTGAGCTGAGCGTGATGGTGTTGCTGCTGCCGCCCGAGGGGCCCGTGCTGGAGCTGCTGCCGCAAGCGGCGAGGGCGCCGGCGACACACAGGCTGAGGGCGATCGAGCTGATTGGACGCATGAGGAGACCCCGTTGAAAGTGTGCGCTCCAGTATCGGTTGGGGACGCTGTTCGCGCGCCGAGGCTGGGGTGAATGCCGATGCAACCGGGGTAATCGCTCGTCCTCTAGCCGTGCGGTCCAACTGGCTGCACCTTAGCCGGATGACCAACACCACCAAAGAGCAGCCGTCGATCATGGCGCGCGTTGAGGAGTTGCTCCGCAAACGCGACAGCTAGTTCGCGACGATCAGCTCGCGTCCGGCGATGTCAAACGTCACGACCTTCCCGGCCCAGAAGTCGACGCCGACCGCACAATCATAGATGATGTTGGCGAACGAGACGCGCGGGTGCTCGGCCGTCACGGATTTCGGCGCGAGGAGCGAGAGGCGCGCGATGTTGGTGCCGTATCGCGTGAGCATCGCGCCCGCGGCGTTTTGCGTGCGGTGCTTGTGGACGGCGGTGTCGGCGGTATCGACGCCGAGCGCGCCGAGATAGCGGAGGCTGATCGTGGCTGAGGGGCTCCCGGTGTCGATGATGCACTGGGCCGTGTCCGATCCGAGGAGGAAGCGCGCGTACATGTCGAGTGCGATGCCACGGTCATCATCGAGCTGGATCGGTACCGCGGTTCCCGCCTTGCGCCGCGCGGCGAGAGAGGTCGGGGTCTCGAGCACGACGACTTTATTCACGAAATCGATCGTGATTGGCTGGTGGCGGAAAGCGCTCATGGACACGATGCCATCTTGGTGGACCTGATCGAGTAAGGCCAGGCCGGCGACCGTGACGTTCTGGCGCTCGAAGGATGCGAGGGCGACGGTGCTGACGTTGAAGAGCGAGACATCGACTCGATCGCCTGAAAAGACGAAACCGGTGAATTGGCTCGTGGGCGTGAGGTGCTGGCGATCGACGAGACTTTGCGCTAGGACATCGAATCCCGCGCCCGTGTCGAGGATCAGATGGACAGGGATATTCCCGCCGACCGTGGCGGGGAGGAGTACGAAGCCATCAGGCGTCGTCGTGAACGGGATGACGACGGGCCGCGTCGGTGCTGGATAGGCCGCCAGCCACGCCGCGAGAAGCAGTGTACGCATGGCGCAAATCTACGAGCGACCGTTCGTCGCGAAGGTCTGATGGCGACGCGCCTTCTTGGTATTACTGCTTCTTGTACCGCACCTCGTAGTTCGACCCGTCGACCGTGCTCCTTCGCATGACGTACAAGATCGGCTTGCCGTTCTCCTCCTCGACGCGCACCAGCGCGTTCGAAGGCGGCTTCGATTTGCTGTCGGGCGTCAAGTGCATGAGGTTCCCGTTCAACGTGTATGTCCCATCGCCGAAGTACGCCCGCGTGGTTTGGAGCACGGTGCCGTTGGCGAGCCCGTTGTACGTCGCCGCGGCGGACGCCCCGCCGTACCGGCCGCTGTCCGTGAACACCCACTGGTCCGCGACGCTGGCGGTCGCGGTGGT
>DASRDS010000410.1:0-1462 GCA_035652495.1 Gemmatimonadaceae bacterium | reverse complement strand
CCCGGGCGAATTCGATCGCATGATGAACGTGTAGTGCGCCGCATCGGCTGATTGCACCGTAAAATGCTCCGGTGCCTTCTTGGCGGGATCGGCCACTGTGTAGTCGCTGATCACGCCCTGGACGGTCTGGTATTGCCCCTTTTCGAGCACATCGCGCAGCTGCCCGCGTGACGAGGGCTCGTACGTCGCGATGAAGATCGCGGCGGCCGCGACGATGAGCACCAGGGCGCGCATCATCCAGTGCCGAATGGCGCCTTTGGCCCGCATACTCCGGCGCCACCAAATGAGCGCGACCGCGCAGACGATGAACGCGAGCCCTATGCGCCACGGCGAGTTCGACGTCGTCGTGACTTCGTAGATCGTGTGATAGTTGAGTTGCACCGGATAAAGCTAATCGCACTGCGTTGCGAATAGCTTTACGAGTCGGTTGGAAACGCTCGGCTTCGCCGAGCTAGGGCTAGTCCGCGTCCTTGATGCGGGCCAACGCGCGGGCGCGCTCGAGATTCAGCTCCGTGCCGCGCTCCTGCATCTCCACCATCGCGCGCACATCCGCGGGCAGCGGCTTCGCGAGCGCGTCGCGATAGTGCTGCACCGCGACCTCCTCACCGCGCACGACCTCGTCGAGGATCGCTTTGTCATCGCGCGCCGTGACGGCGGACTTGATGTTGATCCACGCGCGGTGCATCGGCGCGGCCGGATGCCCATGCTCGACGGGCGTGCCGCCCAGTCGCGTCACCGCGGCATCGAGGTCGCCGAGCCCTTTCTCGATCAGGTGGACGCGCGACAAAAATACCTCTTTCGCGATAGGACTCGTCACGCCTTCGGCGGCGGTCCGGAAACCGTTGATCCCATCGCGGCACGTCTCGATGAGATCGTTCAGCGTCGTGATGACGTCGGAAAAACTCGTGTCTGCCATATCCCAGTGGTGTTGCAAGCTGAAGACCACGCCCAGCCGGTCCCCAACGCTTCCGCGCGATCGTTCCCTCGCACCGGCGACGTCACGGCCACCAGTGGAGCGGCGCGTGCCGTCCTCGAGTTGACGGTACGACCCAATACGATCCGGTCGGTCGAAGTCACCAGTGTCACTGGGCCGATTCGCCTCACGGGATCGCGTGGGGTCGTAAGGTCAGTCGGATGATGATGACGTCGGCGAGGAGCGCGCCGATGGCGAAGATGCTGCCCTCGGGGCCGACGGTGCCGCCGCTCAGCCACGTGGCGCCGGTCGGATGCGATGCGAAGAGATGGCGCGCGACCATCGAGCCGCTGTCGGGGACGCCGTAGAAGTACGACTGCGCCCAGTCCCAGCTCATGTGGTTGCCGATGGCCCACCAGAGCGATCCGGTCCGCCAGAGACTGTAGCAGAACACCAGCCCCGCCAGTCCGGCGGTGACCACGCCCAAGACTCCCTCGCCGGCATTGCCGAGATGAAGCGCGCCAAAGCCAACCGAAAGCAGGATCGCCG
>DASRDS010000409.1:0-9201 GCA_035652495.1 Gemmatimonadaceae bacterium | reverse complement strand
GGGAATAACGGCCGTACCCGGCCGTCGGGCGTCGCGAGCAGCACCACGACAAACCCATCATCTCGAACCTTTACGAACACGCGGGCCTTGTCCCCGCGGTCATAGACGCTGTTGCTGTTCAGCGTGACGCGGACCACGGGGTCACCGGGTCCTGCGTTCGGCGAAGTGTTGTCAGGCTGGTTCTGCGCATCTTGCGCGGCCGCCACTCCCGCCACCATCGCCACAAGTACCAACGCGTTCCGCCACATGGAATCCTCCGGACTCTCACCATCTAGAGAGCGAGGAACGTGCCACTATATAAATGCTTATAAATCAATCACTTACGTTTGCCAGCACCCTGCGATTCTGTCCATCTATTCGGACAAGTGTGTCCTCTCGCCACTTGTCCATAAATCTAACGCATGAAAGGCCGAACGCGTGGCAGGAAAACACCCGCCACGCGTTCGCCGTGAGATCTGCCGTCCCTCTGTTATCGCCCCTTCTCCGGCTTCTTTTCTTCTTTAGGGGGCCGCGGCGCCTTCCTGTGACCGCCGTTCCCCTTGTGGCCCTCGGGTTTTGCCTCAGTCGGCGGAGCTGAAACTCGAGTGGCCGTCGCAGGCGACGAACGATCCGGTGGCTGCGGGACATGCGAAGCAGCGGCGTACGACGGGTTCTTCA
Source organism: Gemmatimonadaceae bacterium (assembly GCA_035652495.1). Lineage (GTDB taxonomy): Bacteria > Gemmatimonadota > Gemmatimonadetes > Gemmatimonadales > Gemmatimonadaceae > DASRDS01. Next base: position 8,544 of record DASRDS010000409.1, on the reverse strand, counting down.
CCGGCTGAGCGTTAGCCAGGCCCTCGCGGGCAGGCCTGAGCCCAGCACCGGCCGTCGTCTGCGACGCCGGCTTCACCAACGACGCATGCGATGCCGGCGGCATGGTCTGGCGAATCTGGTTTTCCTGGGCTGGCGCGAGCGGCTTACCGCCGTTCTGCGCGAGCGCCTCTTTCTTCTGCTCAAACGGCACCGCGGCCGGCGGCGGCGTGGTCTTCGCGACCACCGCACGATTTTCAACCGCCGCTGGCGGCGCCTTCGCGTTGAATGCCGACGCCGCACCACCCGTCACTGCCGCCTTCTGAGGCACGACTCCTGTCGGCGGCGCTGTCCCAGCTGCTGGAGCGCTAGCGAATTGCTGTGCTGTCATCGGCACCGCTGACCTGGACACCGGCGCGCCGGTGGCCATCGTATTCTGCGGCACCGCGGTCACAGCTCCCGGCGCGCTCACATTGCGATACACCGTCGTGTTGTTCACGATCGTTGTGTTATTGATCACGGTCGTGTTATTCACGACGTTCACCTGCCGCACGTAGGTCTCGCTCACAGCGTACGGCGGGTGATAGGGTTCCCCCACGCCGAGCGCGACCCAACCGACGCTGCCACCGCCTCCGCCCACAAAGGCGACGAGCGCGGGCGCATAGACGGGATGCGCGACGACCACGACGCGTGGGCCAGGATTCGGGTTCGGAACCCAGAACCACTCGCCGCCGGCATATGCCCAGCGACCGTAATGGTACGGCGCATACCCCCACGGCGCATCATCGACCCACGACCAACCCCACGGATCGACCCACACCCAGTGACCGGTGTGATACGGCGCCCAGCCCGGCCCGACATGATCGGGAACCCACACATTGCCATAACTCTCGATATACGTCCAATGCCCATACTCGTCGAGATCCTCATACCCTGGCATCTCGCGCGAGACATACCGCACTGATGTCGAGGCATCCTCACGATGATCGCGACTCAGACACCATTGATCCCACTCATCGGGCTGCCCGATGTCGGCAAGATCATACGTCGGCGAGTCAGCCCCCTTCACCGACGCCACCTGCTGCGCATTCACCTCGAACGCCGATCCCGCCGCCGTGACCTCGGCGCCGCCGTTCCAGATGCGCACCGTCGACATGGTCCCATCGGGATTCACATCGATGCGGTAATCGCCCGCGCGGCCGAACGTGATGGCGCTGTTCGGCGTGTCGATCTCATAGACCTGCCCGTCGTCGACCGAGCGAATGCGCACGGTCGCCGTCCCCGACGCCAGTCGCATCTGCAGCGTGTTGTCATCGACGTTCACGAAGTCGAGCTCCGTCTGCGCCGAGAGACGAATCGCGGTCGACCCGACATGCACCTCGGCCCGCGAGCTCTCATCGGTCCACAGCCGGTCGCCGGTCGTCAACGGACGGTTCGGCTGGGCGATCGCCCATTCGTCCACGCTCGCGGCGCGGAACGAAACGGTCCCCTGAATGAGATTCAACCGGCCGACCCGCGCCGGAGGATCCGCCATCAGAGTCGGTGCCGCCAGTGCGGCTAGCAGAATCAGTTTGTATCTCATGCATTGGCTCCAGCGCAAGCCGTGGTCCGTTTGCTAACTTGTTGTATTTACAGGTGATACGTTATTGAGCCGTCCCAAATAAAGGACACGTAAGTACGATCAGAACACAGACTCGTTAGTTGTTACCGTTCGCGTGTAACTTGCTCGCCCCGTTATGGCTCAGCCGATCATCCCGCTTCCTCCAGAGGAAGCGACCACCGACACGGGCGAGATGGTGCGTCCAACGATCCCGCGATGGGTCGACGCGCTCATGCTCGTCGTCGTGTTGGCCCTCATCTACGGGGTACTGCGCGCCGTCATGACGTGGCGCGCGCCGCTCGCAAACGGCACGCGCGTCTCACTCGATCTCTGGCGCCTGCCGCTCTACGCGGCGCTATCGACTCTACGCATGTCGCTGGCGTACGCGCTTTCACTCGCGTTCAGCCTTGCGTACGCGAAGATCGCGGCGGCGAGTAAGACGGCCGAGCGCTTCATGCTGCCGCTGCTCGACATTTTGCAGAGCATTCCGATTTTGTCGTTCATGCCCGGCGTCGTCATCGGACTCGCTTCGCTGTTCCCTGGCCGTGCGCTCGGATTGGAGCTGGCCGCGATCCTGCTGATTTTCACGAGCCAGGCTTGGAACATGGCGTTCAGCTTCCATCAATCTTTGCTGACGATCCCACACGAGCTGAGCGAGGCATCGACCGTCTATCGGCTCGGGCGATGGAGACGCTTCACACTACTCGAATTGCCCTTCGGCGCCATCTCACTCATTGCGAATAGCATGATGAGCTGGGCCGGCGGCTGGTTCTTTCTCATCGCCGCCGAGCAGTTCACGCTGGGTAAGAGCAACTATGAATTGCCCGGACTCGGCTCATTTCTGCAGGAAGCCACACGAGCCGGCAACATGCTGGCCTTGGTCCTCGGCCTCCTGTCGCTCATCGCCATCATTGTCGCGTTGGACTTCTTTCTGTGGCGACCACTGGTCGCATGGTCCGACCGATTCAAGTTCGAGCAATCCGGCGCCGGCGATGTCCCGCCATCGAAAGTGCTCGAGTGGATCCAGGGCTCGACGTGGATCGAATGGCTGAACACGCACACGTTCGATCCCTTCGGCCAGTGGCTGAACCGCGTGCTGAGCCCACCGCGCCCGCCGCAGATCCGGTTCGCCGACGAACTGGAGACGGGCACCTGGTGGCAGAGGAACTGGAAGGGGCTCGTCGCGATGACGATCGTGAGCATCATTGTCGTCTGGGGCGCCATCGCATCGGTGCAAGAGCTCGCCGGTCTCCGCGGCAGCGACTGGGGCCGCATCGGACTCGGCGCCGGCGCGACGTTCTTGAGGACGCTGATCGCCCTCATCATCGCGGCGGCCTGGACGATCCCCGTCGGCGTCGCCATCGGGACGAATCCCCGCTGGTCGCATCGCGCCCAGCCGATCATTCAGATCATCGCGTCCGTGCCGGCGACCGCCGTCTTTCCGTTGCTGCTCGCCGTGCTGCTCGGCCTCCCGGGTGGCCTCAACGTGGCCGCGGTCCTCTTGATGCTGCTCGGCACCCAGTGGTACGTCCTCTTTAATGTCGTCGCCGGCGCGATGGCCATCCCTTCCGACCTCAAGGAAGCGGCCGTCAACTACCACGTGACCGGCTGGCGGCGATGGAAGACGTTGATCTTGCCCGCGATCTTCCCCTACCTTGTGACGGGGATGATCACCGCGACCGGGGGCGCCTGGAACGCGAGTATCGTCTCGGAGTTCGTGACGATTCCACCCGACCAGACCCAAAGCACGCTCGGACTCGGCGCGCTGATCACGGAAGCCGCGAACAGCGGCAACTTCCCGCTCCTGCTCGCCGGCACGCTGGTCATGGCGGGCATCGTGATCACGGGCAATCGGTTGGTCTGGCGGCGTCTCTACGGATTGGCCGCGACGCGTTACCGTCTGGATTAATATGGCCTTGGCAATAGAACCCAACGCGGCAACCGGAAGAGACAGCGTTCTCATAGCCGCCGAGAACGTGAAGAAGTACTACGGCGATGATCGCACGCCGGTGCTCGACAATGTCAGCCTCGATCTCAAGTCCGGCGAATTCATTGCGCTGCTCGGTCCCTCGGGCTCGGGCAAATCCACGCTCTTGCGCGTACTCGCCGGTCTGATGCCACCGTCGGAAGGTCGAGTATTGGTGCACGGTGACCCGCTCCAAGGCCCGAATCCGCGCGTGGCGATCGTTTTTCAAAGCTTCGCGCTGTTTCCGTGGCTCACGGTGCTCGACAACGTCGAGCTGGGTCTCCTCGCGACACCGATCCCGCCAGCTGAACGCCGCGACAGAGCCCAGCACGCAATCGAGCTGATTGGTCTCGCGGGATTCGAGGAAGCGTTTCCCAAAGAATTGTCCGGCGGCATGAAGCAGCGCGTGGGGTTTGCTCGCGCGTTGGTCGTGCAGCCCGAGGTCCTCTTCATGGACGAACCCTTCTCGGCGCTCGACGTGTTGACGGCCGAGAATCTTCGCGTCGAGCTGCAAGACCTGTGGACGGAGAAATCGATTCCCACCAAGTCGATTCTCTTGGTGACCCACAACATCGATGAAGCCGTGGGGCTGGCCGATCGCATTCTCGTGTTCGGCGCGAATCCAGGTCACATCCGCGTAGAACTCAAAGGCCTACCGGCGGCCGAGCGCAGGCAAAAGGGAGCGGCACGGGGTCGGTTGTTCGATACGATCTATCATGTGATGACCAATCCCGAGGAAGATGCCGTCACCTACGTCGCGGAGCGCGAGGTGACCCCCATACCGGCCGAGCGTGCGCCGGCGAGGGTGTCGGCGGCGGTGCGGCCTCGCCGGTACCAGACGTTGCCGGACGTCGGGATCGACGACCTCACGGGCTTCGTGCAGTACCTCGCGACGACCGTCGGTGGCCGCGGCAACGTCCACGAGCTGTCCCGCGACCTCCAGATGCGGCAGGACGATCTGTTGGCGCTCGTCGAAGCGACCGACCTCCTCGGGTTCGCCGACCTGCAAGAGCGCCAGGTGATTCTCACCCCGGTGGGACAACGGTTTGCGGATGCGCCCGATCTCGACGAGGAAAAGGCGATCTTCCGCGAGGCGGCGCTGGAACATGTGTCCCTGCTTCGGTATATCGTCCGCGAGCTCGAGGCCAGTCCCACGCATACGCTGGAAGCGGACCGCGTGACGGATGACCTCGAACATTCGTTCTCGAGCGAGGAAGCCCGGCGTCAGTTCGAGACCGTGGTCGACTGGGGCCGCTACGCCGAGTTCTTCACGTACGACGACAATGCTGGCGAACTGCGCCTCGACGAAGAACATCGCGTAACCGGCCCTGCTTAGGTGAGTGGCCCTGGTTAGGCTCCCGTCGTCTTAAACGTATGTGGAAGAGTCGGTGGCCGCGGCTCGTAGCGACCGGCGTGTGTGCCTACGCGCTGGGCTACTGGGGCTGGCTGACCCTCGGGTGGATCCACCCCGGGTTCGGCGCAGCCTTCTATGCGCGCATCGCCGGCATGGAATTCTTCCCGGTGAACATCGGCCTCATCGTACTCGCGACATACGCGGCGCGGCGTGCCCCGCTGCCCGACGTGCGCCGATCGATGACGCTCCTGGCGCTCGCCACGATCACGCCGTTCCTCGGCAACGGGCTGTCGTCGTATGCGCATCACGTCCTGCATCGGAACCCGGACGTCATCTGGTGGGTGAACGCGCCGCTGCTCCTCTACTATCCGATCGCCACGGCCGCGCTCCTGTCGTTGCCGCGCGCGCCACGCACGCAGACCGAGCAGCGGAAGTTCTTGTTCGACGCGATAGCGGTGATCGTCGGCGGCGGGCTCGCCATCTGGTATTTCGTCACCATCCCGACGGTGATGACGGGCGAGCGCACGCCAATCGAAACATTCAACAACCTCGCGTGGCCGATCGGCGATCTCGTCGTCATCACGGGCCTCGTGACGGCGCTGCTGCGACGCCCGGTGGGCGGGCAACGCCGCGCGCTCAATCTGTTCTTGCTGGGCATGACGATCTACATCGTCTCCGATCTGGCGAATCAGAACATCGTCGCCCAGCACGGGGAATTCGTCGAGAGTTGGACGGACGCGGCCACCATGCTCGCGTACATCTTCATGAGCTGGGGCTGCGTGCGCTTCGCGACCAGTCCGGTCCCGACGCCCGGCGACGCCGATCCCGCCGAAGCGACCCAGCCGTTCAGTCCACTGCCGTATGCGTCGCTCGTGCTGTGCTACCTCCTGCTCATGCTGGAAGCCGCGAGCCGCAAGTCGGCTGGCGCGCCTTGGACGGTCCTGGCGATCGGTGCCGTGCTGCTCACGCTCGTCGTCGTGCTGCGGCAGATCCAGGCCGTTCGCGAGAACGCGGTCCTCGTCGCGCAGCGGGCCGCGCAGGTCAACGAAGCGCGTCTGCGCTCGCTCGTCCAGCATTCATCTGACGTCATCTCGATCATCGCGCCCGATGGGACGGTGCAATTCGTCAGCCCTTCCATCAAGCGCGTGCTTGGATACGACGCCTCCGAGCTGATCGGGACGTCGCTGCTCAGCATCCTGCACCCGGACGACATTCCGCGCGGGCGCGAGATCTTGTCACGTAACGGCATGGCCGCCGGTGGTCCCGGTGAGCCGACCGAGCCCGTTGAATGGCGGGTGCGGCATCGCGATGGACGTTGGTTGGATCTCGAGACCGTCGGGACGAATCTGCTCAACGATCCGATTGTTCGCGGTATTGTTATCAACACTCGCGACGTCAGCGAGCGCAGACTATTAGAGGCACAGCTCAAGCATCAGGCTTTTCACGATCCCCTGACCGGGCTCGCGAATCGGTCGTTGTTCATCGATCGCGTGACCCACTGCTTGGCGCGGGCGCGACGGACGCGGTCGACGGTGGCCGTGCTGTTCCTGGATCTGGACAACTTCAAGAACATCAACGACAGCCTGGGCCACGTCGCCGGTGACCGATTACTGGTTGCGGCCGCAGTCAGACTGGTCGGGTGCGTCAGAACGACCGATACGGCGGCCCGGCTGGGCGGAGACGAGTTCGCGGTGCTGCTCGAGGACCCGAGCGGCGATCACACCGCGCCAGCGGTCGCCGAACGCATCACGGCGGCCATGGCGGCGCCGTTCGTCGTCGAAGGAAAAGAGGTCTTCGTGTCGGCGAGCGTCGGCATCGCCACGGCCGACGCGGCGAGCACGAACGGCGAGGGCGCCAATGACCTGCTCCGGAACGCGGACATGGCGATGTACACCGCCAAGTCGCGCGGCAAGGCGCGCTACGAGCTGTTCGAGCAGCGGATGCACCGTGAGGCGCTGGAGCGCCTCGAGATCGAGGGCGACTTGCGGCGCGCGGTCGAGCGCCACGAATTCGCGCTGCAGTATCAGCCGATCGTGGAGCTCAAGACGGGGGCCATCTCGGGCGTGGAGGCGCTCTTACGGTGGCATCACCCGATGCGCGGCGTCGTCTACCCGTCGCAGTTCATTCCGCTCGCGGAAGAGACCGGATTGATCGTTCCACTCGGCGCCTGGGTGCTTCGCGAAGCATGCCGCCAAGCGCGCGTGTGGGATCCCAAGACCGACGGCAACTTTACGCTGACGGTCAACGTCTCGGGGCATCAGCTTCAGCATCCCGGCGTGATCGACATGGTCCGCGGGGCGCTCGTGGAGCATGAATGGCCGGCCGAGCGACTCGTGCTCGAAATTACCGAGAGCATCTTGATGCAGAACGCCGACGTCATGCTGCAACGACTCGAGGCGCTCAAGGCCCTCGGCGTTCGGCTCGCGATCGACGACTTCGGGACCGGGTACTCATCGCTCTCGTACCTGCAGCGGTTTCCGATCGACATCCTCAAGATCGCGAAGCCGTTCGTCGACGGCGTTGGCAGCGCCGGCGCCGAGTCGGCGTTGGCGCGGGCGATCATCGCGCTCGGTGAGACGCTGCGGTTGCGGACCATCGCCGAGGGCATCGAGGTCCAGGAACAGCTCGTCGGGCTGCAGCAGCTCGGCTGCGAATTGGGCCAAGGGTACTACTTCGCCCAGCCGCTCAGCGGCGAGGCGATGGGGGCCATGCTCGCCGAGCGGTTAGCTGGTCAGTTTACGTAGCACGGCCGCGGTGTTGCGGCGGGCCATGTGCTCCGCCCAGAGATCGCCCCGCTTCGCGAGTCGCTCAGGTAACGTTTTGATCGTGAAGAGGGCCGGCGTGAGCTCGTCCGTGAGCTCATCCCAGTCTAGTGGCGTGGATACGTGCGCGCCATCGACGGCTCGCGCGGCATAGACGCCGGCGACGGTTTTGCCAATGATATTCTGGAGATAGTCGACGTACACCGAGTCGGCCGGGCGCGCTTTGACGCTGCGTTCGATCGTCGTCTCTTTTGGATGCGCTTGGTTGACGCGTGTGGCAATGAGTTGCGCGACCAGTCTGGCGGATTCTTCCGACGTTTTTGCCGGGAGCGGCACATATATATGTATGCCGCTCGCGCCTGACGTCTTCGGCGCGCCATGGAGGCCCATCGCGTCCAATTCTTCTTTTACGAATCGCGCGACTTGGACCACTCTCTGAAAGGTCGCTTTGTCTCCGGGATCCAAATCAATCACGGTGTAGTCCGGTGTCTCTATGGATTGCACTCTGGCCATCCATGGATCCACCGACACGGCGCCCAGTTGGATCGTGTAGAGCAACGTCACCAATGATCCGCCCACAAATCGCCGTTCGTCCTCTCCCAGTGATTCTATGCGTACGCCCTCAGGACCATCAGCGGGTGCGTTTTGTTGATAAAATGGCTTGCCATGAATGCCATTGGGAAATCGCTTCAACACCAATGGCCGATCAGCCATCGTTGGCAAAATGGCATCGGAGATCTGAGCATAGAACCGCATCAAATCCCCCTTCGTGTATCCATCACGAGGGAAAAACACTTTCTTGAGATTCGTCACGTCGAGCGACTCGGAGCCGATGTGCAGCGTCCCATCGCCGCCCTCATTCTCGATCTCTTGAATCGCCTCGACC
>DASRDS010000408.1:0-6055 GCA_035652495.1 Gemmatimonadaceae bacterium | reverse complement strand
CTCGGTTTCGGCCCAAAGAGAAGGCCGCCCCCTGACGGGCGGCCTTCTCATGGCTTTCGACCGGTTATCCCCCGATTGTGGACAACAGCCCTCAAAAGGGGGAAGTCCACCGGCGGAGAACCTTGTTAACTACGCGGGCCTCCTACCAGGAGGCGAACCCGCCGGCGATCTTGGCGGACTTCACAAGCTTCGCAAACTTGCTCATACCTTCCCCCGTTCTAGTGGACTGACGGCAACGTGAACCTTATAACCCTTTTGGGGGATCCGCAAGTATTCGACAAGATCCGGCTTCGGCTCTCGGGTCTCACCGGCCGTGTTGTCGCATACGTGCTGCTGGTCGACGCCGTGGCGATCGCCTGTATCGCGCTGATGATTGCGTCGGGGGATGGCGTCGGAAACTGGTTCGCGGTGGCGGGCCTCGCCGTCGTCGCGTGTTACGGGGAGCGAGGCAGGATCACCTTGAGAGGGCACTTCACGGTCTCGATTTCGCTCTTGCCCGCGATCTTCGCCGCTGCCCTGTTCGGCCCAATCGCTGCGATGGTGGTCTTCGGCGCATCCGGGCTCGGCGTTTCTTTTCCGAACCTCGATCGATGGGTGCTCACGGTAGGACGGATGAGCTACTTGGGAAGCCGAGCTCTGACAGGCGCGATGGCGGCAGGCGGGGTGGCCATCGTCAACTCCTTCGTCGACGCGGGCACGGAGCGCACGGTAGTCGCCGCGACCGCCGCGTCCTTGATTGCAGAGATCGCGGACGCGGGCTTTGCCTCGCTGACGTATTGGCTCCGGGGCTATGGGAAATGGCTGGATGCGGTTAAGGACTCGCTCCCGGTCATCGTCGCTTCCGTCCCGTTCTACAGCCCGGCAGTCGCCATCCTTGCGCTTTCGTATCAGCACGTTTCCCCGTGGACACTCCCGCTCTTCTTCGCGCCGGCGCTAGCAGCCCAGCGGTGGTTCTTGCTGTATCAGGAGCAGCGGCGACTCGCCGTCGACCTCCAGGGCGCGAACGAACGGCTGCAGACGGCAAACCTCTCGTTCGCAAGAGGCCTCATAGCTACTCTCGACGCGCGGGACCGATACACCGCGGGCCACTCCGCGGCGGTCGCGATCTATGCGCGTGACATCGCTCGGCGAATGGATCTCGGCACCGAGCAGGAGGATTTGGCCTATCTGTGCGGACTCGTGCACGACATCGGGAAAATCGGCCTCCCTGCTGGTCTGCTCGAAAAGCCCGGTGCTTTGACGCTCGAGGAGCGCAAAGAGATGCAGCGCCACTCCGAAATCGGCGAACGGATTCTTGCGAACGTCGAAACGTACGAGGAGATCGCGAGCGTGGTTCGCCACCACCACGAGCGCGTCGACGGACAAGGCTACCCCGACGGCTTGGCGGGGTTGGAGATCCCGTTTTTGTCACGGGTCATTGCCGTAGCCGACGCCTACAACGCGATGACTTCAGACCGGCCGTACCGCGAGGCTATGCCAAGCCGTGTCGCGCGCCTGCGCCTTGCTCAAGCAGTTGAGACACAGTTTGACACCGCAGTCGTGGCTGCGTTCGAGGCGATTCTCGCGGCAGCTGACGAGAGCTATCGGGTCGCGCGTAGCGCCGAATTTAGCTTCGTGCCAACGCAGACGCCTGAGTATGTCGCCGCGGCTGTCGAGTTGCAGGCTAGTTAGGAGCGCTTGTAAACCGAGCGACCGCTTCGGTCCGTGTTCGAACTCCGAGCTTCTCGAGGATATGGCGGATGTGGACCTTCGTGGTCGACGGCGAGATCACGAGCGCTTGCGAGATGTCACGGTTGCGGAAACCTCGCGCAAGTAGCTCAAGGACTTCGAGCTCGCGTGGCGTGAGTATCGATTCAGGAGGGCGTTTCACTCGAGCCCTCATCCCAGCCTGGCGCAGAAGGGCTTGATCATGCGAGGCCTGATAGAGCTCGGCGAGCCGCGGCCGGAGATCTGTCATCGAGGCGAGAGCAGCCGCCATGCTCGGCGAGGTTCGGGCTGCGACGATCACGGGATCCCAGGTGCCTAGCGAGCTCGCGTGGTCCCACATCTCACGAATAGGTAGCTCGTTGCCCCGTTCAGCGGCTTCTAGGCCCCGCGCTGCTTGGGCGAGCATGCGGACCTCCACGGCCGTGCTGAGCGACTCTGCTTCAGACGCGGCTTCGAACGCTGCGCCTCGCTCGCCTGTCGCGGCGAAAACAAGCGCCCGCGTCGCTTGGTATTCGCCGTGGATGGACGGAATGGCTGCCTCCCGCGCCGGTTGAGCTACGAGCTCCCTCGCGAGCCCAAGTTGCCCAGTTTCGAGGGCAAGCCGAGCGCGAAGCGCTCGTGCATTCAGGATGTGGAATCCGAGCGGGCTGTCCCTGGACGCATCCTCAATTCGCTGAAGCGACCTTTCGCATGTGCCGAACCGACGAAGACCGAGCTCGATGAACGCTCGCGTCCACCAGACATGCGGAAGCGCAAAGTCGAGGTCGTAGGCTGCCACTTCATCGATGGCGAGCTCGATGAGCTGCAGACCGCGCTCGTAGTCGCCCGATAGGGCGACGCAGTACGCAGCCATGGCAGTGAACGAGCTTCTCGATCTCGGATCCTCAACCTGTGGCAAGACAAGCATGCCGCCGTCGACTGGAATCCCATTGGCGAACCCTTCTGTGAAGCGCAGGCGCACGATCTCTGCAGTGGCGTGTCGCAGGAGATCTAGGGGCGAATGACAGCTGCGCGCCTTTAATTCGGTGACTGTCCACTCGGCGTTGCCAAGTTCGCCTTGAAGAAGCGCGAGAGCCCAACCGTAGAGGGCCTCGGCCTTATCGGACTCCTCTTGTGCGGCGTCATGAGCCTGTTCGTACGACATCTGAGCAACCTTCAGATCCCCGTTTATGTACGAGCTCTGAGCGATGATCGCGAACGGTCGGGAGCGGAGACTGTGAGAACTTGGTAGCCGCTCAAGCACGCGCTTCGAGATTTCGCTCGCGAGATCGACACGGCCGTCGCGGTGAGCGACCTCTGCGCGAATCAGGTCGACGACGGGCGGGGGGAACGCGGGAGCTTGGCTTACGGCTGTGGAGAATGACGAAAGCGTGCCTAGTCGACCTGATCGAACCAGCGGACGGAAGGCCTTCTCAAGGACGCCTTCGACAAGATCGAGCTTCTTGAACCGCACGATCAGTTCGAAGGCATAGTCCCAGCTGCCCCGTTCGACTGCCCCCGCAATCGCCTTACGCACAACCTCGTCAGCGTTGGGCCGCTCTGACACCTTCTGCAAAAGGAAGTCCCGAATGAGCGGGTGGAGTTCCACTAGCTCGCCGGACACGAATCCGAGCTCTCGAGCCTCCTCAACAACTCCTCGAGTGTTTTCTCCGAACTGTCTTCTTAACGATTCGAATGACAGGTCACTCGACAACGCCCAGTCCATTAGACGTTCTCGCACCGGCTCCCTAGCCGAGCGGAACAGCTCTTCAGCGAAGTAGTCATGGACTGCGACCGGCATGACACCGCCGGGCGCGATCAGGCCTGTGCGCGAAGCCAGCCCGAGCACCGCGGGCCATCCCTCTGACTGCCGAAGTAGCTCGGGAAGGTCCGCCCTTGCTCCTAAGACCTCCTCGGACTCGATCAAGGTCATGGCAAGGTCGTCGCGGCCGATCTCGGCGATGTCCCCGTACAGAAGCCGTCGCGACGTTGCCCACGAGGGGCGGACTCGAGAGGCGACCAGGAAGCGGATGTTCGGCGCCTGATGAAGCAGCTCGATGAGTTCAACCGTCTCTTCTGAGTCGCCAACGACGTGATAGTCGTCCAGCACGATCCACTGAGAGCGGCTCTTCGCCAACAACCGCGATAGCACGCGCCCGATCGCCCACGCCTCACGTTGCGGGTTGCTTCTTGCTCGAACGTACTCGCGGATGAATCGAACATCTTTGCTCTCGGGATTGATCGCTCTCGCAAGATCGTCGGCGAATGCAGCTACATCGCGGTGCGCGGGTGCGAGCGACAGATACACCGCACCGATCAGTGTCCGCGCCCATTGGCGGGCAAGGGTGGTCTTGCCGTAGCCGGCGGGGGCGAGGAGGAGGATCGTGCGCGCGTCCGTTTCGTCGAGCAGCTTGATCAGCCGCGGACGCTCGATGATCCGTCGATCTCGGGTGACTGCTGTCGGTTGTGTTGCGCCTGCCTGCATGCCTGCCCTCGCGTTGGCGAGTCGCCAGAGGTGCAAAACGTACGCCTCGCCGAGCCAGAAGGAAAGGGGGCTGGGCGCCCGCAGGGGAGGGAACCACCGCGGGCGCCGCTTCGCCGTCAGCCCCCGTTGTCGGCTCGCGCCGACGCCAGTCGTCTTTCTAACGGGTCTTCGCCCGTCAGCAGTCGAAACGCGACTGGGATCTGTCGACGACGAGGGACGCCGAGCTTCTGCCGCAGCACGTCGCAGTGCGCTTTCGCGGTGCGCGGCGAGATGCCGAGCGCGACGCCGACCTCGTCGTTCGACAACCCCTGCGCGATCAACTCGACGACCTCTCTTTGCCGCGAGGTGATGCCGAAGGAGTCTCTGAGTGCCTGCATGAAGCGAGGCTACGGAGGGCGCGTCGGCGGAAGTATCGGTCGAAGGGAGTATCCACTCGCCCGGCCGAAACGGACGGGTGGGTAGGCGTCAGGCGGTGGCCGGCAGCGTCAGCCGGAAACGGGCACCGCCGGCCGTTGTCTCCGCGCTCGCCTTGCCTCCGTGCGCCTCGGCCGCCTCCCGCACGATCGCGAGTCCCAGCCCCGCCCCGGGCTTCGAACGCGCGGCAGCGCTGCGATAGAAGCGGTCAAAGATGCGCGGCAGATCCTCCTCGGCGATCCCGGGTCCGTGATCTGCGACGAGCACTTCCCCATCCCGCACCGTCACCTCGATCGGCGCGCCGGACGGGCTGTACTTCACGGCGTTGTCGAGCAGGTTCGACACGGCCCTCTCGACGAGCGTCGCATCGACGTGCACGATCGTCGGCGACAATGACGTCACGAACGTCGACTGCGGCGAGCGCGACTTCGAACGCTCGACCATCGAGGCAACGAGGTCGTCCAGCTGCACCTCCTCGATCCGCAGCTTGCGCTCGGTTCCCCGCGCAAGCTCCACCAAGTCGGAGACGAGGGTGGTCAGCGAGCCGAGCTCGATGGACGCTTCGTCGAGCGCACGCCTGACCTCCTCCGGCGGCAGCTTCCCCTCTCGGACGAGATCGACGTTCGTACGCGCGGCAGTCAACGGCGTGCGCAGCTCATGCGACGCATCCGCGACGAGGCGCCGCTGCCGGCCGACCGAGTCCTCGAGCGCCTCCAGCATCCCGTTGAAGCGCATCGCGAGGCGGCCAAGTTCGTCCTCGCCGGTGACGGCGACCCGCTCGGTCAGGTTGCCGGTCGCCGCGACCGTCTCGGCGGCCGCCGTGAGTCGACGCACGGGGCGGAGCGCCACCGTCGCCACGAATGCGGCGAGCGCAGCCGCGATACCGATGCCGATTGCGCCGATCCAGAGAATCCAGAACCTGATACGAGCGAGCGCGTGCTTGGTTGGGCGCAGCGGCAGCACAGCTACCGAACCTCCGCCGCGACTCGCCTGAACGTATTCGCGGAGCGAGATTCCGTCCACGACGGTGTTCGTGTAGTACGAACCCGCCCCCGACTCGATCAACGCCCGCGCCCGGTTGGGGATCGGAATCGAACCAGCGAGAACTCCGTGGACGTCGCCGTCGGGCGTGATCGTGATGTTGTACGGAGAGCTCGCGTTGAAAAAGGTCTGTGACTGGGCGGCCAGTGTGTGGTCGAGTTGGTCATAGAGCTCGTGCTTCGCGATCACCCAAACGGCCGCCGAGATGCCGGCCACGGTGACCGCGATCGCGACTGCCGTAAGCAACGTCAACCGCTGGCGGAAGCTCAGACGGCTCAAGCTTCCTCGCGCAGCGCGTAGCCGACGCCGCGCACGGTATGCAGCAGGCGCGGCTCACCGCCCTCTTCCAGCTTGCGCCGCAGGTAGCCGATGTACACCCACAGCGCGTTCGAGGTCGCGCCGAAGTCGTAACCCCACACGCGCTCGTAG
>DASRDS010000407.1:0-8786 GCA_035652495.1 Gemmatimonadaceae bacterium | reverse complement strand
AGGCGGCTGGTGGCGGAAGGCTCTGGCGTTTGCCGGCCCGGGGTATCTCGTGGCCGTCGGCTACATGGATCCGGGCAACTGGGCGACGGACCTCGCCGGCGGGTCCCGGTTCGGCTACGCGCTGCTCAGCGTCATTCTGGTCTCGAACCTTCTGGCCGTCCTGCTACAGGGCTTGGCCTCAAAGCTCGGCATCGTCACTGGCCGCGATCTGGCGCAGGCATGTCGCGATTCATACTCGCGCCCGGCCTCAATAGCGCTGTGGCTCGGCGCAGAAGTCGCGATCGCGGCGTGCGATCTCGCCGAAGTGATCGGCTCGGCGATCGCGCTCCAGCTGCTGTTTCACATCCCGCTGATCATTGGCGTTCTGATCACCTCGCTGGACGTGTTGATCGTGCTGTACCTGCAGCACTACGGATTCCGGCGACTCGAGGCGCTCGTGGTCGTGCTGATCGCGACCATTGGCCTTTGCTTCCTCTTCGAGCTGGTGATCGCCCGACCCGACTACGCCGCGGTCGCGCGCGGATTCGTGCCCAGAGCGTCGATCATCACCGACCCCGCGCAGCTCTACATCGCGATCTCGATCCTCGGCGCGACGGTAATGCCGCACAACCTGTATCTCCACTCGTCGATCGTGCAGACACGGAGTTACGAAGAGACGCCGAGCGGCAAGCGCGAGGCGATCCGCTTCGCGTTCCTCGACTCGACGATCGCGCTCACGTTCGCGCTCTTTATCAACGCCGCCATTCTCATCGTCGCGGCCGCGGTCTTCCATACGAGCGGACACACCGAAGTCGCCGAGATCCAGGACGCGTACAAGCTGCTGACGCCGCTCTTGGGCGTCGGCGGCGCGAGCATCGTGTTCGCGCTCGCGCTGCTGGCGTCGGGGCAAAACTCCACGCTGACCGGAACGCTCGCCGGCCAGATCGTGATGGAAGGGTTTCTCGACATCCGCCTGCGGCCGTGGTTGAGACGTCTCATCACCCGCGCTCTCGCCATCGTTCCCGCGGTCGTCGTGACCGCGGTCTATGGCGAGCACGGGACGGCGAGCCTGCTCGTGTTGAGTCAGGTCGTCCTCAGTCTCCAGCTCTCGTTCGCGGTCATTCCGCTCGTGCAGTTCACGTCGAGTCGCGCGAAGATGGGCGAGTTCGTCAACAAGCGCTGGCTTATCGTCCTCGCGTGGCTCGCCTCACTGCTCATTCTCGGTCTCAATATTTGGTTGCTCGTGGCCTCGTTCACATGACCACGACCTACACCGAATCCGTCGAGAACTGCCTCAAGGCCGTCTACGAGCTGGCACGCGCCGGCCAGGACAGCGTCTCCACCACCGACCTGGCGAACCGACTCGGTGTCGCTCCGCCCTCGGTCACCGGCATGATGCGCCGCCTCGCCGATTCCGGGCTTATCGAATATGAGCCCTATCACGGCGCGCGTCTCACCGGCGAGGGTACTCGCGTCGCGCTGCGCACGTTACGCCGGCACCGGATAATCGAGACGTATCTCGCGCGCGCGCTGGGGCTGTCGTGGGATCTCGTGCATGAGGAAGCCGAGCGACTGGAACACGCGGCGTCGGACGCGTTGATTGATCGCATGGCCAATGTGCTGGGGAATCCGACCGTCGATCCGCACGGCGCGCCGATCCCGACGTCCGAGGGCGCGATCGATGAGCGGATGTTGACGCCGCTCACGGAGCTCTCGGTCGGCGAACGCGCGCGGATCGTCTCCGTCTACGACGAGGACCCGGACCGGCTTCGCTACCTGGCCCAACTCGGCCTCGTCCCGGGCGTGATCGTCACGCTCGTGAGTCGCCAGCCGTACGGTGGCCCCTTATCGCTCCGTCTCGCCGATGCGATCCGGGACATCGGGCCTGTCCTCGGCGCCACGGTCTTCGCGGAACGGCTATGAGCGAAACGCCTCTCATGCAGCAGTACCGGGAGATCAAGGCGCGGCATCAGGACGCGATTCTGTTCTTTCGCATGGGTGACTTCTTCGAGATGTTCTACGAGGACGCCGAAGTCGGCTCGCGCGTGCTCGGACTCACGCTCACATCGCGCAACAACGGCGCGGCCGCCGCGGTTCCGCTCGCCGGCGTGCCCGCGAAGGCCGTCAGCGAGTACGTGAAGCGGCTCGTGCGCAAAGGCTTTCGGGTCGCGATCTGCGAGCAGGTCGAGGATCCCAAGTTCGCGAAGGGTCCGGTGCGTCGTGAAGTGATCGAGACGGTCACGCCGGGTGCGGCGCTCGCCGATGATCTCTTGGATGGCGCGCGTAATAACTATCTCGTCGCTCTCCATTCGACCGGTCTGGCGGCAGTCGATGTGTCGACCGGTGAATTCCGTCTCGCGACAGCTCCGGCGCAAGACGCGGCATCGCTCGTGGCCCGATTCGCGCCACGCGAAGTATTGATCGCGCGTGGTGCCACGATCGGAGTACCGCTCGATGGTGTGCTGGTGACCGAACGGGAGCCCTATGAGTTCGATGCCGCGACGGGCGCCGAAGGACTCTCACGGCGCTTCGGTGTGCAGTCGCTCGAAGGTTTCGGCATCCAGTCAACCGATGCACCAGCCATCGCGGCCGCCGGAGCGCTCCTCGAATACCTGAAAGAGTTGCAGCCCGGCGGCCTCCCGCACCTCGCGAGACCGGTCGTCGAGCGTCCCGGTGGCGCCGTGCCGCTCGACGAGATGACGCGCCGCAACCTCGAGCTGGTCGAGTCGCTTCGTGGCGAAGCGGCGGGGACGCTGTTGGATGTCCTCGATCGCACCTCAACGCCAATGGGCGCGCGTCTACTCCGTCAGTGGATCGTCGCACCGCTCTCTGACCGAGCCGCGATCAATGCCCGCTTGGATCGCGTCGAAGCGCTCGCCAACGATTCTTTGGCGCGCGCGGCCCTACGCGAAGCATTAGATGGCGTGCGCGACGTAGAGCGACTGGCTGGCAAAGTCGCGGCGGCGCGGGCGACGCCGAGGGAGTTGCGCGCACTGGGCGACTCGCTCTCGCATCTGCCGGAGGTGTGTGCGGCGGCGGCGCGTGTTGGTCTCGCCGATCCATGGGACATTTGCGACGACGTCGCGGCCAAGGTCACGCACCTGCTGGTCGAGCGCCCGCCGGTCGCCATTGGTGAAGAGCCGACGATCGCGACGGGAATCGACGCCAAGGTGGACGAGCTTCGCACGCTGCGTGATGGTGGAAAAGACGCGATCGCCGACATCCAGGCGGCGGAGCGAGCGCGCACGGGAATCTCCTCGCTCAAGGTTGGCTACAACCGCGTATTCGGCTACTACATCGAAATCACGAACGCGAACAAAGATGCGGTCCCGGCTGACTATCAGCGCCGCCAGACGCTGACGGGCGCCGAGCGCTATGTGACTCCGGCGCTCAAGGAGTATGAGGAGCGCGTACTGACGGCGGCCGAGCGGTTGGAGGTGCGTGAGCGGGAGCTGTTCGAGTCGCTGCGCGCATCGACAGGTGCTCAAGTTTCGCGTCTGCAGCATATCGCGCGTCGCGTCGCGGAGCTGGATGTGGTGTCGACGTTCGCCGAGGTCGCCGAGCGAGAGCGGTTTGTGCGGCCGGTGGTGACGGATGATCTCGAGATCGACATTGTCGGTGGGCGCCATCCGGTGGTGGAGCGGATGATGCCGCGCGAGCAGTTCATCCCGAACGATGTTCGGTTGAGCACGGCCGAGCGGGTGATTATCCTGACCGGCCCGAACATGGCGGGTAAGTCGACGATCCTGCGTCAGGTTGGTCTGATCGTGCTGATGGCGCAGTGTGGCAGTTTCGTCCCCGCCGCGCGGGCGACGATCGGGATTGTGGATCGGCTGTTCACGCGAGTGGGCGCGAGCGACAATCTCGTGCGGGGTCAGTCCACGTTCATGGTGGAGATGGCCGAGACGAGCGCGATTTTGCATACGGCCACGTCGCGCAGTTTGGTGCTGCTCGATGAGATTGGTCGTGGCACGTCGACGTATGATGGCGTGTCGATCGCCTGGTCGGTGACGGAGCATTTGCACTCGCGTGTCGGGTGCAAGACGATCTTTGCCACGCACTATCATGAGCTCACGCAGCTGGCCGATGAGCTCCCGGCGCTCCGGAACTACAATGTCGCCGTGCGTGAGGTCGGCGATCGCGTGCTCTTCCTGCATCGGATGCAGCCCGGCGGCGCCGATCGCTCGTATGGGATCGAGGTCGGCCGATTGGCGGGTCTGCCTGATCTCGTCTTGGCGCGTGCGCGCGAGGTCCTGCGGCGGCTGGAAGCTGAGAATCTGGTTTCTTCGCCTCGTCCGGTCGAGCAGCTCACGTTATTCGCCCCGGAGCCTCACGCAGCGCTTAAGCGTTTGGCGGAACTCGACTTAGATCGCATGACCCCGTTGCAAGCCCTCTCGGTCTTGGCGGAGCTCAAAGAGCTGGCTTGACGATCAATAACTCACTGGTTATATATCAATCCATAGCCAACCGGTTATTGATTCCATGTCTGCGACTGCCCACGACCTGCTTTTCCGAACGCTAGCCGACCCGACGAGGCGAGCTCTCTTCGAGCGGCTGTGTCGCGAGGGTGAGCAGACGGTCGGAGCTCTCACGGCGCAGGCTGGGATCTCGCAACCAGCCGTCTCCAAGCATCTCGGGGTCCTCAAGCACGCCGGACTGGTGCGCGACCGGCATGAAGGCCGGCAGACGCACTATCGAGCCCAGCTGCGCGCGCTCGCCCCGCTGATCGACTGGACGAGCCAAATGGCCGGCTTCTGGCAGACCCGGTTCGATGACCTCGAAGACCTTCTCAAGAGGATGGACTGACCATGGCGAACACCGCGACCGAAACCCTGACCGTGACCGTCGAACGCGACCTGCCGTACCCGCCCGACAAGGTCTGGCGCGCGCTCACGCAGCCGCAGCTCATCGAGCAGTGGCTCATGAAGAACGACTTCAAGGCCGAAGTGGGCCATCGCTTCACCTTGAGCCAGGACTGGGGGAAGCTCGATTGCGAGGTGCTGGCGATCGAGCCCAACGCGAAGTTGTCGTACACATGGAATCATCGACACGATGATCCGAACTTCAACTTGCAGAGTGTCGTGGTGTACACGCTGACGCCGACCAGCACGGGCACGCATCTGCGCATGGACCAGTCGGGCTTCCGGCCGGAGCAGAAGCAGGCCTTCAATGGGGCCAAGTGGGGTTGGCAGCAGTTCCTCGGCAATCTCGAACAGCTGGTGGCCAAATCATGACCCACGATGCCTCGGTCTTGATCGACGAGCGCATCCACGAGCTCGGGGATTGGCGCGGAGAGACGCTCGGCAAAGTCCGCGCGATCATCCACGACGCCGACCCCGAGATCGTGGAGGAAGTGAAGTGGCGCGGCACGCCGTGTTGGTCGCACGCGGGGCTGATCTGCACGGGCGAGACGTACAAGAGCGTCGTCAAGCTCACGTTCGCCAAAGGGGCGATGTTGAAGGACCCGTCCGGTCTCTTCAACTCCAGCCTCGAGGGGAATCTGCGGCGCGCGATCGATATTCACGAAGGCGACAAGATCAACAAGACCGCCCTCAAGGCGCTGATCCGCGCGGCCGTGGCGTTCAATCTCGCCGGCAAGAAGAAGAAATGACGGTGTCGCCGTTCGGGAACATCGAGGTGCGCGGAGCGCGCGAGAACAACCTCAAGAACCTCTCGCTCGACATTCCGCGCCGACAGATCACCGTGTTCACGGGCGTCTCCGGCAGCGGGAAAAGCTCGCTGGTCTTCGATACGATCGCGGCCGAGTCGCAGCGGCTCATCAACGAGACGTTCTCGACGTTCGTGCAGATGTTCTTGCCGCGGCTCGGGCAGCCCGACGCCGACGCGCTGCACAACCTGTCGACCGCGATCATCGTCGACCAGGCGCGACTCGGCGGCAATCCGCGCTCCACGCTCGGTACCGCGACCGACGTGTTCACGCTCTTCCGTCTGTTGTTCGCCCGGCTCGGCACGCCGAAGGTCCCCCATGCGCTCGCGCTCTCGTTCAACGACCCGCGCGGGATGTGCCCCGAGTGCGAGGGGCTCGCGCGGGTGTCGAAGATCGATGTAGACGCGCTCGTCGACAAAAGTAAATCCCTAGCACAAGGCGCGATCCTGTGGCCGACGTTCAATGTCGGCGGGTATCACTATTCCATTCTGGCGAACTCCGGGTTGTTCAGCCCGAAGAAGAAATTGAAAGATTTCACCAAGGCTGAGTGGGACAAGTTTCTGTACCTGGATGATCCCAAGCTCAAGGTGCCGTCGCTTGGGAACATGAAGAGTCCGTACGAAGGACTCCTGGTCAAGTTCAAGCGCATCTACCTCGGCAAAGATGCCGAGAAGATGAATTCGAACTTGCGGCCGCACTTTGAGCGGATCGTGTCACGCGGGCCGTGTGACGCCTGCGAGGGGACGCGGCTGAGCCCGGAGGCGAGGGCGTGCAAGATTGGCAAGAAGAGCATCGCCGATGCCTCGCTCATGCCGATCAGTGAGCTGCTCGAATGGGTGAGAAGCCTCAACGCGCCGACGGTCGCGACGCTACAAGCGCATATTGTCGAGCGCCTCGAACATCTCGTCGCGATTGGGCTCGGGTACCTGACCATGAGTCGCGAGACCGCGACGTTGTCGGGTGGTGAGTCGCAGCGCGTGAAGATCGTGCGGCATCTGGGCGCGGCGCTCACCGAGATGGTTTACATCTTCGACGAGCCGACGATCGGCCTGCACCCGCATGACGTCGAGCGGCTCACGCATGTCCTGCGCATGCTGCGCGATAAGGGCAATACCGTGCTCGTGGTCGAGCATAAGCCGGACGTCATGGCCATCGCCGATCACATCGTCGACATGGGACCGGGTGCCGGCAAAGGTGGCGGCACCGTGGTTTTCCAAGGCACGTTTGCGGCGCTGCAGAAATCCGGTACCAAGACCGGCCAGCACCTGTCACAACGCGCCACGCTCAAGACCGAGTATCGGGAACCGAAGGGTCACCTGGTTGTCCAGAAAGCCAACCTGAATAACCTGCGCAACGTCACGGCCAAGATCCCGAAGGGCGTGCTGACCGCTGTCACCGGCGTCGCGGGGAGCGGCAAGAGCTCCTTGATCCACGGTTGCTTCGTGCCCAAATACCCCGACGCCGTCGTCGTCGACCAGGAGATCACGCCAGGCTCCCGTCGCAGCAACCTCGCGACGTATTCCGGAATGGCCGACGCCATTCGGAAGTCCTTCGCGACGGCGAACAAGGTGCAGCCCGCGATGTTCAGCGCGAACTCCAAGGGCGCGTGTCCCGCGTGCCAGGGGCTCGGTGTCATCTACACCGACCTGCAGCACATGGACCCCGTGGCCACCCGCTGCGAAGCCTGTGACGGTCGCTGCTTCACCGACGACGTTCTCGCGCTCAAACTCCGCGACAAAAACATCAACGACGTGCTCGGCCTCTCCGTGGAAGAGGCTCTCGACTACTTCGTCGAGAAACCCGTCCTAGCGACGCTCGGCACGCTCCACGACGTTGGACTCGGCTACGTCGCCTTAGGCCAGCGCCTGAACACTTTGTCCGGCGGCGAACGTCAGCGCCTCAAACTCGCCGCCCAGCTCGGCGAGCCCTCCGACATCGTCGTCCTCGATGAGCCGACGACCGGATTGCACATGGCGGACGTGGCCAGTCTCATCACCTTGCTCGACCGGATGGTCGACAACGGCTCAACCGTCATTGTCATCGAGCACAACTTGGACGTCGTCGCCCGCGCGGACTGGGTTATCGACATGGGTCCCGGCGCCGGCAATGAGGGCGGGCGCATCATCTTTCAGGGCGAACCTATAAGCCTTATCAAGCAAGCCGAATCGCTTACCGGCCAGTATTTAGCAAAGCGCGTGTAATATCTCACCGCCGAGATTTGAGCGCTGCGCAATCGCGCAGCGCTTTTTATATTGCCGGTCCGCTGACCAGCGTGTGTAGTCGATTGTGAGACCGTGTCGAAGCATCCAGTTGGGAACCACTAACACAGGCAGGCGCTCGGGTGGTGGAACTGGTAGACGCGGCCGACTCACACTCGGCTGACCCTCGCGGGTCTTGCGGGTTCGACTCCCATCCCGA
Organism: Gemmatimonadaceae bacterium; assembly: GCA_035652495.1. Taxonomy (GTDB): domain Bacteria; phylum Gemmatimonadota; class Gemmatimonadetes; order Gemmatimonadales; family Gemmatimonadaceae; genus DASRDS01. Next base: position 721 of record DASRDS010000407.1, on the reverse strand, counting down.
GCACGCTGGTTGGCACGTACACTTTCGTACGTTGACCACCTGACGCCGAATTCTTAGATTGCCATCGCCGAGTGTGAGCGGCCGTGTCTGCCGATACAGACACAAGAAACCCCGGGAGCGATCCCGGGGTTTTCTTTTGCTACATAGTCGCCGCAGGCTGATCCGGCATCAGAAACCGAAATTCCTGCCGCACCCACTGCCGCACGAGCCGCCCGCCGAGCTCCGCGGGCACAAATCGCATGTGCGGGAGTGCGGTCCGCAGAGACTGCTCGAAGGCGGGATGCGAAGAGTGGATGACCTTGAGGCTGGTAGAATCAGCGCTCCCAGTCGTATCGACCACGAACTCGACGGTCAGCGACCCTTCGATGCGATTCTCCATGAGATACGGCGGATACTCCGGCGCCGCACTCGTGGGATCACGCTGCACCTCTCGGTCAACCTCGGCGTCGACGTACACCTTCCCGGAGGGAAGCGCGTCGATGTCAGGGAAGTCGACGGAGGGCAGATCATTGCCCTTCCGTCCGAGCCCGATGCCGGACCGATTGTCACCGGCAACCTCGAGCCCGGTGCCCCTCGAGATCTTGGACGGATCACCGGGCCCATCGGCATTACTAGGGCCCCACTTCACACCGGCCGTGTCCAGCGACTTGCCGGTGGGCAGAGTCGGCGCCAGGTAGGCGACGAGGCGGTCGACGTCCGCCTGCTTGTCGGCCGGCAATGG
>DASRDS010000406.1:0-2127 GCA_035652495.1 Gemmatimonadaceae bacterium | reverse complement strand
ATTACGCTCGGCGCCATACGCGATCTGACGACGAACCGCCCCGGTATACGTCTGATCCAGCAGCGTGAACGGGAACGACTCCATGATGAGCGCCGGCATGAGATACTCGAACATGCTGCCGCTCCACGAGATCAGCGCCGTATCACCGGCCGCCCTCGTGAGCCCCCGTCCGAGCTTGAACCAGTGCTCGGCCTGCACATCCCCCTTGGCGATCGCGAAGTAGCTCGCGAGCCGGGCTTCGGACGCGAGCAGATCGTAGAGCGACGAGTCGAGCGTGGCCGTCGCGACCTGAAAGCCGATCGAAAAGAGCTTGCGGTGCGAGTCGTACAGGAACTTGAAGTCCATCTCGACCGCGTACTCATGCGCGCGCGCCGCGATCGCCTCGAGTCGCTTGACCTGCTCGGCGGCATGCGTCGACGTCGCCGCGGCTTCCCGCAGCGATTTGGCGCCATCGCCAATGGCCGCGACATCGGCCGCCCAGCGCTCGAGGTGCATGCGGCTCCAGATGATCCAGTCGCGGCCCGGGACGACATCGACGTTCGACAGATCCTCCGTGCGCTCGACAACGACTCGCTCGGCGGCCTTCAGGCGATCCGCGAGCGTTTGGATGGTCTTGGCCGAGAGGGCTTCCGGGTTCTGGGCGCCCGTCAGCGTCGGCATCGATTGCAGGACGGCGCGCACGCGTTCGCCCGCCTCGAGCACCGCTTGCCATTGCTTTGGACTGGCGACGTCACCAGAAGACGCCAGCGAGCGCAGATTTTCGACGGCCAGTTCCAGTGCGGTCTGAAGCGCGTCCCAGATCCTGGTGTCGACGACTGGCTCATCGATGATCTGGAGGCACGCCTGCTTCAGCGCAATGAAATCCCCGGCCAAATTCCCACTATCAACCGTCGAGATATACGCCGGTTCGAGTATTTGGAGATCGCGGAGATCGTACCAGTTATAAAAATGCCCCCTGTATCGAGGCATTCTCTCCAACGTCCGAAACACCAATTCCAACCGCTCGATCATCGCACCAGACGACAAAAAGCCGAGGTCGAACGCGCTGACAATGCCGAGCAACTGCAGCCCGATATTGGTCGGCGACGTGCGCATCGCGACGACGGGTGATGGATCTTCCTGGAAATTGTCCGGCGCGAGGTGCTGCGTATCGACCGTGACGAAGCGGTCGAAGAAGTGCCAGTGCAACAGCGCGTAGCGCAGAGCCGTCCAGCTTTCTGAGCCAGTCAGACGGCGTTCCCGGCGGACAGCGGGAGCACTCAGGGCGTCGGCGATACTGGGGCTGACAGCCCACAGAATCACCAATGGCATGGTGACCGCCAGGTACCAGTACCGCACGGCCGATCCCATATGGTACAGCCCATTCGGCTGCCGGATCATGTGCGCATGACCGATCCCGGTCGTGAGCACGACACCCAAAATCGCGAACGTGACGATGACCGCCGGCGACATCTTCCGCCACACCTCGCGCGGCTGGCCGGCGGCCATGATGCGCTCCACCTGCGACGCGGTCTGCCACTCCAGCATCTTCCGGTGGTTCACGAACATGCGCCACAGCGTGCGAATGATCGCGTCGGCCGAGACGAAGGCCTGGTGCGGCAGGAAGGTCAGCAGCAGCAGGTACTGCTGCAGGGACGATTGTACGTCGCGCCAGACGGCTTTGTAGTACGCGCGCCAGGAGTCGCCCTGGGGCGGCGAGATGACGGACAGGACGATGCCGAACACGAACGGCGTCACCATGCCGGCGAGCACGAGGCCCGTCCACAGGAATGGACCGCCCGGCAGCACGGTCCAGCCGGCGACCAAGAGCGCGAGCTGCGCGATCTCGACGACGCTGCGGCGGAGGTTGTCGAAGATCTTCCAGCGGGAAATCGCCGACAGTTGGTTCCGCACCATGCCGTGCGTCCCACGCACCTTGCCAAATATCCACGGCAGCAACTGCCAGTCGCCGCGAATCCACCGGTGCTTTCGTCGGGTGTACGTCAGGTACCGCGTCGGGTAGTCATCGTAGAACTCGATGTCCGTCACCAACGCGGCGCGAGCGTAGGTCCCCTCGATCAGGTCATGTGAGAGCAGAGCATTTTCGGGGAATTTGTCTTCGGTCGCGCGCTCGAACGCGTCGACATC
>DASRDS010000405.1:0-2058 GCA_035652495.1 Gemmatimonadaceae bacterium | reverse complement strand
TCCAAATCCGCCGCGGTGGCCGGCGCGCGTGAGAAAGTAGTGCAGGCGGTCCCGCGTCTGGCGCCACGCCGGATTGCGCTCATCGAACAGATCACGGCACGCCCACATCGCGAGTCGGGCGGCGAGCGCGCGAGCATCTCGTATCGGAGCGGTCGCACCCACCTCGGCCTGGCGCAGGGACTCGATGAGCCGGGCGCGGGTATCGCTGACCAGGTCCAACGCCCGTTGGTTCGCGGAGCGCCCATCCTCGGGATTGAGGGTGACCCGTAACCGCCGGGCGATCAATGCCTCGATGACCTCACTTCCCTCGGCGACCGATTGCTCGAAGCTGCCACGAAACTTGAGGCTACGGTCGGACACGCGGGCCAATATCGATCGAGGGCTCATCTGCACGCAATAGACGCGGAAACATCCGTCTATCGCGGTGGGCCGACGGTCACGAAGTCCTGTTGGGGTAAGTCGGTCTCGCCCTGGGCCACGTTCGTGCCTTTGCCCGGATCGTCGCCCTCGAGAAACGCCCGCACCCGGCCGGTTGAGCCGATCTGTTGATACACTACGAAGCGCGTGTACGCCTTCACCAGCGTGCCCCAGTCGAGCGCGATTTTCTTGATGAAGTCGAGCGCGTTGCCGACGCGGCACGTGAGGAACGTCACTTTATGGATCTTGTTCGCCTTCATGGCGGTGCCGATGCTGGCGTAGACCGACCAGTGCTGCAGCCGGCTGTGCGCGCCTAGTGCTGGCGGCGACGACTGCACCTGACTCTCGTCGAACCGCTTGTCGGACATCGGCACCACGCCGGCATGCGGGAACACGAAGTCGTAGAACGGGTCGACGTAGACCCCGGGCTTGTTGCCACGGGCCAGCCGGAATCTCTTCGCGGGCGCGAGATCCACCGTCCCTTCGTCCGGAAACTGCGCGACCCCACCGTGCCCGACGGCGAACACGAGCTCATTGCCCGCCGAGCGAATAGCCGCCGCCTGCATGATCGTATTCCGCACCTGCTCGGCGCTCAGGCTGCCACTGATGCCCACGGATTTCCGGTTCTGCGAGTCCGCGGCAACGAATTGCGCGGCCCACTTGGTGTGGAATGTTGATCCGCTATCGAAGAGGACGACCGTCATAGAGAGGATAGTAAGGGCCCGCCTCACCTTCCGAGATCCGGCCCTATTTTGACACCATGTTTCGAGTCCGTCCAGCCACGGCGGCCGATGCCGCCGCCATGTCGACGCTGTTCGCCCAGTTCGAACATCCGACGCCAGCGGAGCCGATTCCCGCCCGGCTCCAGCGCTTGAGATCACACCATGGCGAGGCGCTCGTCGCCGAAGATCCCACGGGCCTTCTCGGTGTCGCGACGATGCAGATCGTCTGGACGTTGATCGAAGACGAGCCGCGCGCGATGCTCTTGACGATGGTTGTCCGCGAAGACACGCGCGGCCGTGGCGTCGGCCGCACGCTGATCGCAGCCGTCGAATCGTGGGCGCTCGAACACGGCGCCGCGCGCGTCATGGTGACCACCGCGCTCTATCGCGCCGGCGCGCACGCGTTCTACGAGCGACTCGGCTTCGAGTTCACGGGGCGCCGCTACGTGAAGTCAATCGCGAAATAGCGCGACGTCGCGCTGTCGCGTTTCGATCCGTTGACTTCGGGTGTAACGGTCAAACGACGCGTTACGCGCCAGCCAACGCCTGTCTCCCGGTCAAGTTTTCCGTCTCGGCAAATGCGCGTGACGGCGTGCACCGCGAGCCGTCATGAGAGTGCCGATCGCGCCCACTACCACGCAGAAAAACGAGAGCTGTCATGATTGCGCTGCCGAACCTCAAGAAACGCGGCCCCGAGAACGGGACCAACGGTCACGCGGCGCCGGCCGCACCCTCGTATGACGTAGCGGCGCTCACGGCGCTCGTGCAGCGCGCGGAGGGCGCGGCGGCGGCGCTTCGGGCGCTCGACGAGCGCGCGGCGGCGGTCACGGCGCTCGAGGAACGCGTTACCCGTCTCGCGGCGCAACTCGCGGGCACCGACGCGGTCAGCCAACAGCTGACGACGATGCAAGAGCAGGCG